>NZ_SZXN01000064.1:152145-183091 GCF_005281195.1 Citrobacter sp. wls613 | reverse complement strand
TTCGCACCTTCCCAAGGGGAGTTACTGTTAATGTGAATGGTGATGTTTCTCTTGGTAGTAAAGTTTTTTTAGATAACAATTCACAAAAGGACGTTAGCGCACTATATTCACAGGTGACACTACACGCTTATGATAATGAATTAAATATTATAAATAATAACAAGGTAAATATATGGGGTAGAATAAGATCTGAAACTACATATCTGTCATCTTCCACCCTGAAACCCTCAGCTATTAATATTATCTCAGGTGATGACTCTTATTTTCAGGGGGTAACGGATTTAGCTTATAGTACAGGAGGCGTACGCCGGGATGTTGATACGCGACTATACACGCCTTCAGCCGGACCGCTCATAAATTTAACTTTCAACGGCAAGAATAGTGTTTGGGACATGAACGGTGATTCTGAACTCACCAACTTGACGTTGAATGACGCTACCCTGAACTTTATGGCGGGTCGTCAGACCGAGGGTTCAGTACTGACTAATTCTGGTCGTGTACCAACCATCAACGGTGGGGTGTTCCAGTCTCTTACTGCTGGCTCTGACTTCAAGACCCTCATTGTTGCCGGTGATTACCATGGCAACAACGGAAATATTATCATGAACACCATACTTGGAGATGACGACTCTCTTACCGATCGTATGGTTGTACATGGCGACACCTCTGGTAGTACTCATGTTGCTATTCGTAATGCTGGTGGAGTCGGGGCAGAAACGCTGGAAGGCATTGAACTTATTACCGTGCTCGGTAATTCCTATGGTGAGTTTAAGCAAAATGGCCGCATTGTTGCGGGGGCTTATGATTACACGCTGCATCGCGGAATAGGTACAAAAGAGGCTAACTGGTATCTCAGCAGTGCACTGACACCGCCATCGCCTGAACCAGAAGAGCCAGTTACAGAGCAACCTGAAGACCCCGCTGCTGAGCAACCGGAAACGCCTGCGCTTCCTGAAATGCCTGAAGAGGAAGAACCGGCATTTCCAGAACTGCCAGATGCGGAAGAGCCAGCCGTGCCTGTTATACCCCAACCATCTGTTCCGGTACCGATTCCACGTGAACACGCGGTACGCCCTGAAGCTGGTTTATATGGCATGAACCTTGCTGCGGCAAACACTCTGTTTCACACGCGCTTACAGGATCGTCTCGGTGAAACTCGCTACACGGATATCGTGACCGGTGAAGAGTACGTTACCAGTATGTGGCAGCGTAATATCGGTGGCCATACCCGCCAGCATGACAGCAGCGGTCAACTTGATATTCAGGCTAATCGGTATGTAATGCAGGTCGGCGGTGACATCGTTCAGTGGGGCGCCGCTAATACCGATCGTTTTCATTTTGGGGTGATGGCCGGCTATGCAAACCAGAAGAGTAACGCCGTTAACCAGCGCAACCGAAACAAGGCGAGCAGCAGTATTAGTGGATATAACGTAGGTCTTTACGGCACCTGGCTACAGAATAGTCACAGCCAGGAAGGGGCATACGTTGATAGCTGGTTACAATACAGTTGGTTTGATAATACGGTTTCTGGAGTAGGCGTGGCGGCAGAAAGATATAAGTCGAAAGGTTTTACGACGTCAGTGGAATCTGGTTACAGCTGGAAACTGAAGGATTTGAGCAAGCGTAATGCGCTATATGTACAGCCGAAAGCACAGATAACGTGGATGGGTGTGAAAGCTGATTCTTTCAAAGAAACCAATGGTACTCGTGTGGAAGGCGAAGGTCAGGGAAATATTCAAACTCGCCTTGGTGCCCGCTTGTATGGTCATGGTCACAGTAAACAGGACGAGGGTAAGGGACGGTCATTCCAACCATTTGTGGAAGTTAACTGGGTACACAACACAACGGACTTTGGCACTTTACTAAACGGTGAGCGGGTTAGTTTGGCGGGTAGCCGAAATATCGGTGAGATCAAGACCGGTGTCGAAGGGCAACTGACAACGAATATCACTATGTGGGGGAACGTGGGCCAGCAACTGGGCGATCAGGGCTACAGTGACTCTTCCGTAATGTTAGGTGTTAAGGCGACTTTCTGAGGCAGTAGAAAAATTGCGCGGTGCAAGCTAAACCGCCCTGAGTCAACGATAGCAACGACGAACCGGCCACCAAGGCCGGTTTTTCGCTAAGTCCCTGTTGGTACCATTCATATTGATATATAACTCGCTGTCTGACCAAAAGCTCTGAAGAATCAAAAGCCTAATATTTTCAAGGGTATAAATGCGGCATCCAAAGGCATCGTTAATTGATGCAATGGATATTCGCAGAAAGCAAAAAACCCGCTTAGTTTCCTAAGCAGGCTTCTTAAATATGGCTCCTCTGACTGGACTCGAACCAGTGACATACGGATTAACAGTCCGCCGTTCTACCGACTGAACTACAGAGGAATCGGTGTGGAGGCTTATCTTAGCGGCGAAAAATTTTTTGTCAAACCCCATTTCCTTCAATGCGTATCAATTGGTGCTTCTCTCGACAGTTTGTTGCATTTACAGACATTTTATATGGAAAAAACTTTGCAGCTTTTTTGATTCTCCCGCATCATTTGAAATGAGGTTTCAACTTTCTTCATTAAGGTCCATTTTGAACGTCTCCGCTGCCTTACGCCAGGTCGTTTCCCGCACGCCCTGGTACGCCAAACGCAAGAGTTATAAAGTTCTATTCTGGCGCGAAATCACCCCGCTTGCCGTACCTATTTTTCTGGAAAATACCTGCGTGCTCTTAATGGGGGTACTGAGTACCTTCCTGGTAAGCTGGCTGGGCAAAGAAGCGATGGCAGGCGTCGGCCTCGCCGACAGTTTCAATATGGTCATCATGGCATTTTTTGCCGCCATCGATCTTGGCACCACGGTAGTCGTGGCCTTTAGTCTGGGAAAACGCGATCGTCGTCGAGCCCGAGCCGCAGCCAGACAGTCGCTGGTGATCATGACAATTTTTGCCGTCGTGCTGGCCGCGATCATTCATTACTTTGGGGAACAGATCATTAATGTCGTTGCCGGAGAAGCGACACCTGAGGTTAAAGCGCTGGCGCTAACGTATCTTGAACTGACGGTGCTCAGTTATCCTGCGGCAGCCATTGCGTTGATCGGCAGTGGGGCGCTACGCGGTGCTGGAAACACCAAAATACCGCTGCTGATTAACGGCGGTATGAACATACTGAACATCATCATCAGTAGTATCCTGATCTACGGTATTTTTTCCTGGCAAGGGCTGGGGTTTGAAGGCGCTGGGCTGGGGTTGACGATTTCTCGTTACATCGGCGCTGTCGCCATTATCTGGGTATTGATGATTGGTTTTAACCCGGCGCTGCGGATTCCCCTGAAGAGCTATTTTAAGCCGTTGAATTTTGCCATTATCTGGGAGGTGATGGGGATCGGTATTCCTGCGAGTATCGAATCAGTACTGTTTAACGGCGGTAAGCTGCTCACTCAGATGTTTGTCTCAGGGATGGGAACCAGCGTCATTGCCGGTAACTTTATTGCCTTCTCTATCGCAGCACTGATTAACCTGCCCGGCAATGCTCTGGGTTCTGCCTCCACCATTATTACCGGGCGGCGTCTGGGAAATGGACAGATTGCCCAGGCTGAGATTCAGTTGCGGCATGTATTCTGGCTATCCACAATTGGTTTAACCGCCATAGCTTGGTTATCAGCTCCCTTTGCCGGATTAATGGCCTCGTTCTATACCCGCGATCAGGATGTAAAAGAGGTCATAGTTGTTCTGATTTGGCTCAACGCGGCATTTATGCCGATATGGGCGGCATCGTGGGTTCTTCCTTCTGGGTTTAAGGGGGCTCGCGATGTCCGTTTTGCGATGTGGGTTTCCATGCTGGGCATGTGGGGCTGTCGCGTGGTGGCAGGTTATACCCTCGGGATCGTCTTAGATTGGGGTGTCGTCGGGGTTTGGATGGGGATGTTCTTCGACTGGGCAGTGCGTGCTGCGCTGTTTTACTGGCGCATGATCACCGGGCGATGGTTATGGAAGTATCCGCGTCGGAACGGGAAAAGTCTATAAAACAACCCGTTGCGTCTGAATAAGCAACGAAATGAAGAAATATTCGGCAAACGATCGCATTTCTCCATTCAGCCTTTGACAACGCTGACTGGCATCGCTAATATTCGCCCCGTTCACACGATTCCTCTGTAGTTCAGTCGGTAGAACGGCGGACTGTTAATCCGTATGTCACTGGTTCGAGTCCAGTCAGAGGAGCCATATTTAAGAAGCCTGCTTAGGAAACTAAGCGGGCTTTTTGCTTTTAGCGCAGTACAGCCATTTTAGTCGGGATAGCAAGCCAGGCGTCGGTTTCACATATCGAAAATTGTTTATCCAAAACGTTTTGCTGTGTGCAGGGTCCGATCTTTTCTGGAGAGAATACGGTCAACTAACGTCAGTTTCGTTTCCTGGGAATATTGTGATTTAGCCAAAAAAACTGCACCTTATTCAGCTGGATAACCAATCTTGGGGTGCAGTCCACTACGCTTTTCGGGCCGACGGAATACCTTAAAACGGGCCAGAAGGCCCGATATTTTATCCTGCGACGTTCACCTGTGCGGCAGCATTCTTCGCCCGTTCAACCGCCTCGTCAACGCTTTCAGCTGTTGCCAGCACAACGCCTAAGCGACGTGAGCCATCAATTTCCGGCTTACCGAACAGACGAAGCTGCAAACCTGCGCCAACGGCACTTTCTACGTGATTAAACGTCACATTCTGACTGGTGAGTTGTGGCAGGATAACGGCTGATGCGGACGGACCATATTGTCGGATTGCGCCGATGGGTAATCCGAGGAACGCGCGGACGTGCAGCGCAAACTCGGACAGATCCTGCGAAATTAACGTCACCATGCCGGTGTCGTGTGGGCGAGGGGAGACTTCGCTGAAAATTACCTCATCACCGCAAACAAATAGCTCTACGCCAAACAATCCGTGACCGCCCAACGCCAGCACGACCTTGCGGGCAATTTCCTGTGCGCGTTTCAGCGCCAGTTCACTCATCTGCTGCGGCTGCCAGGATTCGCGGTAATCGCCATCTTCCTGGCGATGGCCTACCGGCGCGCAGAAGTGCACACCGTCAACGGCACTGACGGTGAGTAGGGTGATTTCAAAATCAAAATTCACCACCCCTTCCACTATCACGCGTCCCGCACCGGCTCGACCGCCCTGCTGGGCATATTCCCAGGCTTCGGTAAGCTGCTCAGCGGAGCGAATAAAGCTCTGACCTTTGCCGGAAGAACTCATTACCGGTTTCACGATACATGGAAAGCCGATTTCAGCCACCGCATCACGAAAGCGGGCTTCGCTATCGGCGAAGCGGAAAGAGGATGTGGGTAATAACAGCTCTTCAGCAGCCAGACGACGAATGCCTTCACGGTTCATGGTCAACTGTGTGGCGCGCGCGCAAGGCACGACGTTCATACCTTCCTGTTCCAGTTTTACCAGCATATCCGTCGCAATAGCTTCAATTTCTGGCACGATATAATGGGGTTTTTCGCGCTCGACAACCTCGCGCAATGCCTCGCCATCCAGCATATTAATCACGTACGCACGGTGGGCTACGTGCATCGCTGGCGCGTCGGGGTAACGATCCACGGCGATGACTTCTACACCCAGGCGTTGGCATTCAATCGCCACTTCTTTACCCAGTTCCCCTGAACCTAATAACATCACTCGCGTTGCTGCCGGACGCAGCGCTGTGCCTAATAACGTCATAAATTAATCCCCTGTTTTATCTGGGCGCAGTATATACGAAAACGTTTGCGTCTGTCTTTATTACCAGGTTGATTTTGCGGCTGAAAAAGAATATACTGTACATAATTACAGGTAATTTAAGAGGCTGCAAAATGGCGGTTGAAGTTAAATACGTAGTTATTCGGGAAGGTGAGGAAAAAATGTCGTTTACCAGCAAAAAGGAAGCCGATGCGTATGACAAAATGCTGGATACAGCAGACCTGCTAGACACCTGGCTGGAGCAGTCGCCGGTCGCGCTGGAAGATGAACAGCGTGAAGCGCTTTCTCTTTGGCTGGCCGAGCAAAAAGACGTGCTAAGTGCGATCCTGAAAAACGGCAAACTGCCGTCGCCTCAGGCAGTAGAAAACACGGCGTCCGACGGAGATGACACACAAGCAGCCTGATCCGACTTGCGCTCCCGGCGTTTTGTACCATGCTTTTCCCTGAATCATTGTGCTGTACCCAACTGATTTCGCGTTGCATTTCTGCGGCCTGAAGGACGAAGGGGATAAAGGAGAAAAGAATGAATAAAAGAAAAACGCTGTTAAGCCTGCTGCTGTTATCCGCCAGCGTGTCGACCTTTGCTGCAAATACGGAAAGTAAGACCGTTCAGTTTCCCAAGTGTGAGGGACTGAACGCCGACGGTATTGCTGCGAGCGTGAAACGTGATTATCAGCAAAATCGTATCGTGCGCTGGGCTGACGATCAGAAAAAACTGGGACAACTCGATCCCGTTGCCTGGGTTAATCCACAGGACATTGTCGGCAAAGACGGGCAGTGGACGGTACCACTTACCGTGCGCGGCAAAAGTGCGGATATTCGCTATCAGGTGAAGGTTGATTGCAAAACGGGCAGCGCAGAGTATCTGGCGCAGTAACCTGGTATTTGCGCATCTTTTGCTACAATAGACACTTCCTGACATCCCCTCGGGTACGCTGTGATAATTAATCGTCAGTATTTGAGGGGCAAAATGGCTAACTGGCTGAATCAACTGCAATCTCTTCTTGGGCAAAAAGGATCTTCCGCGTCTTCTTCGGGCGATCAGGGACTGAGCAAATTGCTGGTTCCCGGCGCATTAGGCGGACTGGCGGGGTTACTGGTAGCCAATAAATCCTCGCGCAAATTGTTGACCAAATACGGCACCAGTGCGCTGCTCGTAGGTGGCGGCGCGGTGGCTGGCAGCGTGCTATGGAACAAATACAAAGATAAAGTCCGCACGGCGCATCAGGATGAGCCGCAGTTTGGCGTGCAAAGTACGCCGGTGGATGAGCGGACTGAACGCCTGATCCTCGCGCTGGTTTTTGCGGCAAAAAGCGATGGTCATATAGATGCAAAAGAGCGTGCGGCCATCGATCAGCAGCTGCGTGAAGCGGGAGTAGAAGACCAGGGACGTATCCTGATTGAACGCGCCATTGAGCAACCGCTGGATCCTCAGCGTCTGGCACAGGGGATCCGCAACGAAGAAGAGGCGCTGGAAATCTACTTCCTCAGCTGTGCGGCGATTGATATCGACCACTTTATGGAGCGCAGCTATCTGAACGCGCTGGGCGATGCGTTAAAGATCCCGCAGGATGTTCGAGAAGGTATTGAGCAAGATCTTAAGCAACAAAAACAGGCATTGCCGGGCTAAATAGTTACGGCGCAGGAGCATATTTCGCTTGCATCATTGCTGACTTTTGCCACCCTTATAGGATGATTAAGCAAAAGAACAATGACATGCTACCGAACGCTCCTCGTATTCCACACGCCATGACGCAACATGGCGACACCCGCGTCGATAATTATTACTGGTTGCGAGATGACACGCGCTCGCAGCCAGAGGTCCTCGATTACCTGCAGCAAGAAAATGCTTATGGTCGCCAGGTTATGGCCTCACAGCAGGCATTACAGGATCGCGTGCTGAAAGAAATTATCGACCGTATTCCCCCGCAGGATGTTTCGGCTCCCTACGTGAAAAACGGTTATCGCTACCGGCATATCTATGAGCCCGGTTGTGAGTATGCCATTTACCAGCGTCAGTCTGCGCTCAGCGAAGAGTGGGATGCCTGGGATACGTTGCTGGACGGAAACCAGCGCGCAGCTCACAGCGAGTTTTATACACTGGGCGGTCTGGCAATTTCCCCGGACAACACCATCATGGCGCTGGCTGAGGATTATCTCTCGCGCCGGCAATATGGTGTGCATTTTCGCAATCTGCAAAGCGGTAACTGGTATCCGGAAGTCCTCGACAACGTCGAGCCTGAACTCGTCTGGGCCAACGACTCGCAAACTTTCTACTACGTGCGTAAGCATGAAACAACGTTACTGCCGTATCAGGTCTGGCGACACACCATCGGTTCGCCGTCATCCGAAGACAGGCTGGTATATGAAGAGGCAGACGATATGTTTTATGTCAGTCTGCACAAAACGACTTCGCAGCATTATGTCGTTATTCATATTGCCAGTGCGACCACCAGTGAGGTTCTGCTGCTTGACGCTGAGCTGGCCGACGCTGAACCGTTGGTTTTTTTACCGCGGCGTAAAGACCATGAGTACAGCCTCGATCACTATCAGCACGCGTTTTATCTGCGATCTAACCGACAGGGTAAAAACTTTGGTCTGTACCGTACCCGTGTGCGTGATGAACAGACCTGGGAAGCGTTAATTCCGCCGCGTGAAAACGTTATGCTGGAAGGGTTTACGCTGTTTACCGATTGGCTGGTGGTGGAAGAACGTCAGCAGGGCTTAACCAGCCTGCGGCAGATCAACCGTAAGACGCGTGAAGTGGTTGGGATTGCCTTTGACGATCCGGCTTATGTCACCTGGCTTGCCTATAATCCCGAACCGGAGACGTCGCGGCTGCGCTATGGTTATTCATCCATGACGACACCGGACACGCTATTTGAACTGGATATGGACACCGGAGAGCGACGGGTGCTCAAACAGACGGATGTCCCCGGTTTTGATGCGACAAACTACCGCAGCGAGCATGTGTGGGTCACCGCCCGTGATGGCGTAGAGGTGCCGGTTTCACTGGTTTATCATCAGCGGCATTTCCAAAAAGGGAAAAATCCACTGCTGGTATATGGATATGGTTCGTATGGCGCCAGCATGGATGCTGATTTCAGCAGCAGCCGTTTGAGCCTGCTGGATCGCGGCTTTGTATATGCTATTGCCCACGTCCGTGGCGGTGGCGAGCTGGGGCAGCAGTGGTACGAAGACGGTAAATTCTTGCAGAAGAAAAATACCTTCAACGATTATCTCGACGTCTGTGACGCGCTGCTCAAACTGGGCTACGGAGCGCCTTCACTCTGCTACGGCATGGGAGGAAGCGCGGGTGGAATGCTGATGGGGGTCGCCATTAACGAACGTCCGGAGTTATTTCACGGCGTGGTTGCCCAAGTGCCGTTTGTTGACGTAGTCACAACGATGCTGGACGAGTCGATCCCGCTCACCACCGGGGAATTTGAAGAGTGGGGCAACCCGCAGGATGTGGAATATTACGCTTACATGAAAAGCTACAGCCCATACGATAACGTCACCACACAGGCTTATCCGCATCTGCTGGTCACCACCGGGCTTCACGACTCCCAGGTGCAATACTGGGAACCGGCAAAGTGGGTAGCGAAACTGAGGGAGCTGAAAACGGACGACAATCTACTGTTGCTGTGTACGGATATGGACTCCGGTCACGGCGGCAAGTCCGGACGTTTTAAATCTTATGAAGGTGTGGCCCTTGAGTTCGCCTTTTTGATTGGCCTGGCGCAGGGGACGTTGCCCGGCAACGCGGCCGTCTAGGCGTTATCCAGATAGTGCTTCAATGTTAACCGCAGTTCCGGGCTCATACTGTCAAGGTTATTAAACAGCCAGCGCAGATAGCCCGGATCGCGTTCTGCCACCTCGGAAACGGGTTTACCGCGGTATTTACCAAAGGTAAATGTGGTTAACAGCGCAGGGCGACCGGTGATCTCGACCATTTGCTCTGCCGACCAGCCTGAGGTGTTCATGATGTCGATCAGCAGTGCCGCGGTAATGTAGCAATCGTATAGCGCGCGGTGCTGATGCAAACCAACGGGGGTTTGTACGCTCAGCTTGCGGGAATTATACAGCGCCATGTTGCTGTATTTTATCCCCGGCCACAGGCGGCGGGACAGCTTCATCGTGCAAATCCATTCCCCAGGCATGTCCGGCAATACGCGACGGTCGAAACTGGCGTTGTGCGCGACGTACCACTCGCTACCGTAATAATGATGGATGACGTCTTCAATCCACGGTTTATCCGCCACCATGGCTTCCGTAATCCGATGTATCGCCATTGCCTGCGGGCTGATGGGGCGGTCGGGTCGCACCAGGTGGCTCATCGGATTCACAATTTTGCCATCAACCACATCGACAGATGCGATCTCAACAATGCCTCCCTGCAGACCGCAGGTTTCTGTATCTATTATGCGCAGCATGCCATGCTCCTGGCCGAAAACGCCTAGCGTAATGGAATGATATCGCCTTGCCAACCCTGAGAGGTGCGCTTGCCGGTTAAGAGAAGTGAGCCGCTGTCCGCGCGAACAATTAAACGGCCCCGTTCATCCCATAATGCGCTGCTTCCGCGCGCATTGGCCATCAGTACCGCAATTGCGAACTGATGCGAGAAACGTTGCAGGCGAGAGGTTGATGAGAGAAGTTCAGATTCGCTGACGCACTGGCAGGTGGTAAACAGTGAAAACGCAGGATCAATATCGATGCCTTCTGGCTGGCTGTCGACAACGCTAATGGTATTTCGCTGTCTGGCAATACAAGCCCCATGGCTCTGGTGGAACATTAAGGGGGCGGTCATCCACGGCGAAAAAAGCGCCATACCTTTCACAAAAAGTTCGTTATGTTCAACCGGCAATCCCACAATAATGGTCATGCGATACGTCGCCGCGGCGTGGGCGAGGGGCTGCAACAGAGATTCATCGGGTGGGGCTGGCAGCTCATCGCTTTCATCCATACAACCTAATAGAGAAAGGGAGGGGAAAACCAGCAATTCACATTGGCATTTGGCCGCCGCCCTGATGAATTGCAGGTGATGGGCGACGTGTTCAGTTAGTGAGGTTTGAAGCGGTTCATACTGCGCTGCGGCAATTTTCCAGTGTGACATAATGACTTCCTTTTCATAGTGTCTACAATCATCTCTAAAGTATAGATTAAGAATATACTTATACTGTAGCAGTCATCATGTAAGGAATCGTAACGTATTATAAGGTTTATTTAACTTTCGGCTCGTAAGGTAAACGTGAGAGGGAAACGGATGCTAAACGATGCGCAATTAACCGTTCACGGAACCAGTCTCGCAGGTGTGCGGGTTGCTCACGTTCGACGACTTCGGCAACAACAGGCATGTTATAGCGCTCTTTAAAGGCGACACCAGCTGCGGCCAGGTCAACATTGACCTTATCCATTTCAGATTGTTCGAGTTTGGCCAGATTCATGCGTTTCTCCTTATAGGTATCCCGTAGCGCGCAAAAGTTACTAAGAGTGTGCGCTAATGGCAAGCCTGAATTGATGATTCTCGACTCGTTCATTGTAGAAGGTTATTCTCTATAGATTAGACATAACAAAAAGGAATAGTTGATATGGCTTCATCTGCATCCTCACTTCGCTTTGCTCTCATCGCTCTCGTCTCCACGTTGATTTCTCCTGCCGCACTGGCACATGCACACCTGACGCAACTAAATCCGGCGGCGAATGCGCAGATTACCGCGTCTCCTGAGGCGCTGACCCTGAATTTTTCAGAGGGCGTTGAACCTGCATTCAGCGGTGCAACGCTGACAGGCCCACAGCAGCAGCCGATTAAAACGGGTAAGGCGACGCGTAATGAGCAGGATAAGACGCAACTGATCGTTCCTGTGGAACAATCGCTGGACGCCGGAAAATATACGGTTGACTGGCACGTTGTGTCGGTAGACGGTCACAAAACCAAAGGACACTATACCTTTAGCGTGAAATAAAACGATGCTGGCATTCACCTGGGTTACGCTGCGGTTTATCCATTTCACCTCTTTAATGCTGGTATTTGGCTGTGCGCTGTACGGCGCCTGGTTGGCACCTGTTTCGGTACGACGTTTAATGATGCGCCGTTTTATGCGCCTGCAACGCCATGCCGCGATGTGGAGCTTTATCAGCGCGACGCTGATGCTGGCTGTCCAGGGGGGATTAATGGGGGCCGGCTGGCAGGACGTTTTCTCCGTTGATATATGGGGAGCGGTCCTGCAAACGCAGTTTGGCGGCGTATGGCTGTGGCAAATTATCCTCGCTCTGGTTACGCTGGTGGTGACCCTCATTGTGCCGCGCAGTATGTCACGACTGCTGCTGATGCTGACAATTGCGCAGTGTATTTTATTAGCCGGTGTCGGACATGCGACGCTGCATGACGGCGCAACGCGGGCGGTGCAGCAGCTTAATCACGCTCTGCATCTGGTCTGCGCCGCAGCCTGGTTTGGCGGCTTGCTGCCCGTTCTTTACTGTATGAGAATGGCGCAAGGCCGCTGGCAACAACAGGCGATCGCCACCATGATGCGTTTTTCCCGCTTTGGGCATCTTTTCGTAATTGGCGTCTTGCTTACGGGCATCACCAACGGCCTGTTTATTGTCGGATTATCCTTTCCCTGGCATGCAGCCTATGGGCAACTTCTGTTGTTAAAATGTGTGCTGGTCGCGCTAATGGTGGCGATTGCGCTGGCGAACCGGTATGTTCTCGTACCACGTATGCAGCAGGATAATCGCTGCATGACTCTCTATTTTATTTGGATGACTAAGATTGAATGGGGAATAGGGGCCGTCGTGCTGGCAATCGTCAGCCTGTTTGCAACCCTGGAACCGTTCTGATGGACTGGCAAAACGTATGAAAAAATTGATTATCTCTGTGTTACTGCTGGCAAGTTCAGGAGCTGCATTGGCCGCGCCGCAGGTTATTACCGTCAGTCGCTTTGAGGTTGGCAAAGAAAAGTGGGCGTTTAATCGCGAAGAAGTGATGCTGACGTGCCGACCGGGTAATGCGCTGTATGTCATCAACCCCAGCACGCTGGTGCAATACCCGCTGAACGATATTGCCAGACAGCAGGTGGCAAGCGGTAAAACGACCGCCAAACCGATCGACATTATCCAGATTGACGATCCGGCAAAGCCTGGCGACAAAATGAGCCTGGCCCCGTTTATTGAGCGTGCAGAAAAGCTCTGTTAATTGTCAGATGTAGCTTTCTGATTTCCAATAAAAAACCGCAACGTTCTGGCTGCAGAACTTGCGGTTTTTGCATTCTAGCGGGTGACAATCGTCCTTTTTTTCAGGCCACTTTGGTCGCGGACTGGAAAACCTGGCGCTGTCATCTATTCTTAAATGGCAGGGTAACTTAGCCTGCATTAATGCCAACTTTTAGCGCACGGCTCTCTCCCAAGAGCCATTTCCCTGGACCGAATACAGGAATCGTATTCGGTCTCTTTTTATCTATCTGTTTTCATTGGGTTTTTTCGGTACTTTCACGAAATCCCACGAAAATTACTCGAAATTTCCATATCCTGTCTAAACCATAACATATGCTGCACCGCGTGCGTCCAGGTATTTTTTGGTCATTGTTAAATTTTTATGCCCCAGCAGTCTCTGTGCGAAATCCTCTCCGCGCTCCCTTTCATACAGTCTGCTCGCCAAGCTCCTGATCTCATGGAATGGGGGAGGGTTGGGGCCAAACTTTAACTCTGTAGAATCCCTGATATCAGAAAATGCCTGGGTAATTCCGTCCGGAGTTAACGGACCTGGCTTCCTGCCACCACGCCTTACCGCAGAATAAAGCATGAAGTCTGACGGGTTGTTTTTACGACAACGGTCGATAACATCCTGCAATACCAAATCAGCAGAGTCCAGTCGCAAATCAAGTGGCAACGCCAATTTGTGACCTGTCTTTTCCTGCGTGACAAACAACCTTCCATCCCTGATATCGCTGAATCTGAACAACGATACGTCCTCTCTTCTTTGCCCGGTGACAAGTGCCAGATCACATGCGTTTGCAGCCCATTCGGAATGGGCGGTTGCGGCATCCCTTATTATCTCGAACTGCTCGAGTAAAAGACGCTCACGCTTAACTTTTGGCGTCGGCGTTCTTGTCGGCTCTGCCGGGTTCCTTTCAATATGTCCCTCGACGATCGCCTCCCTGAAAATATCCAACAATACCGAACGCAGGCCTGAGGCCATACTCTTCTTATCGCAGAGTATGTAACTCTCCAGGAAAGTAGATACATCCTTCGTGCTGACCGACGATAGCGGCATACGTCCGAATTCATCACTGATAGTGGCGATCTGATTGCGCCTGACCTTCATCGTGTTGGGCTTCAATTCTCTTCGCTCAAGAATTACTTCGTAGCGCTCGAGCCACGCTTTAACCGTAAACGTTGGTGTTTCCTTTATGCGGTCAAGCAGCGCTGACGGAAGGTAATTTTGGTCGATGTAGTTGTTGGCCTCGATGGCCTGAGAAATGGCGTCCTTTCTGTCGATCCGGCCAAGAGATAATTCTTGACCGGTAATCGGGTTTCGCCAGCTATAAAGCCTGTCTCTTTTACGATAGGTCAGGTTACGGGGCAGGTTAGCGTCGTAACGTACTGGCCTTTTCGCCATGAGTCAGTCTCTCCAGTAGAGTGCCGCCAGTTGGCAGCGCTAAGCGTTTTGATTTGGGACGAAGGTTCTTTTTGCTCGGATCCACATAGATGGCGTCAGGCTGAACCTTATATTCTTTTCCGTGAAGTTCCGGAGCAGGGTAAATGCGCCCCTCCCGCGCCCAGCGGCGAAGTGTTGAAAGAGACGGCGGGGTTGAATAAGTCGAATTCGCCCATTCCTGCAGATTAAGAAGCTTGGCCATACTACCTCCGGATCCGGCAACTCATTATAGAGCTGCCGGAAAACTGTTAATGAAATATCGTTATCAAGAAACCTGACCCGGTAGCGCGCGCAGCCGGCGCATACCTGTCATCGCCGTGGCCACGTAGCTGGCTTTACGGTTAACCACTTCCACCCAGACCTTCACACCTTCAACTCTCACCGTGTACGTCTCCTTCATCTTGCTGCGGCCATAGTCGCCGTAGCGTTGCTGGTGGGTAGCCAGTGCGATGTCGCATGCCTGGCGCGCTAATGGGGATTGCTGGTTGGCACGGTTAATTAGTTTCATGCTGCACCGCCTTTACGACGTATGGCCATCCTGGCCCTGTTTTTAGCCAATCTGGTCTTGCGTTGTGTAGGCGTTTCACGTTCGCGAGCGCGGACGTTTGACTCACGATTACGGCGCCGCCGGGCGTTGAGAGATTCTCCTGCGCTTCGGACATGCCGTCGTGGCTCCCCGTCCTGTGGTTCGGGCCATTGGCGCTGTTTGTTTATCGCCAGTTTCTCTATGCAGGCCGCAACTATTTGTTCGTCAGTAATTCCCGAACGGCGCTGCGCATCCCAAAGCAGGAATTGCATATCAGCCCATTCACTGAGGTCACCGGGTTCTGCCGCCGCCTCCAGTGCCTCCTTCGACAGATGCTTCAGTGGGCCGACCGGGCCAACATTACCGAAAGTAGTTTGCGACCAATCGGCGTGATCCCGGCGAACCTGCTCGCGTTCCAGTACTAGCACATTCGTCAGCGCTACCAGTGCAATTTCAAATATCGCCTTTTCTTTGGCGGCTATCTCGACGCCTGGAAACCGCTCGGCGTGCTCGATACATCCCTTTACGTACTCAACCAACTGCTCTTTTGTGAATTCGCTCATGTCGTTACCGGGAGGGAGAACCCTCCCGCCTCCCTTAGGCCACGTATTCCGGTTTCATATCTGCCAGGGTGATGCTGAACTGATCGTGCAGTTCGTCGCCCATGTGACGCTTATTGGTTGCCAGTACTCGTTCAACTTCGGCGAATCGTTCTGCTGCGCCCGGTTCATCCGGAGACGGCAGGGAGTTGATCGCGGCTTCAACCTTGTTACGTGAATCAACCAGGTAGTAGCGCTTCACCGCTTTGTTCTTCAGCTCGGTGAACAGGGCAGAACCGAGCGTGACCTTCGCGCTTTCGATGTCAGCGCGCAGTGCTTTGGCGCTATCAACATCCTGCGCCGCATCGATGCGCTCGCGGAAATCATCGGCCAGTGAACCGATATTTACCGATGATTCCTGTGCGCTCTGTGTGGTTGTGACGGTGTCACCTGAGATTTCCGCCAGGCTGACGCGTTGCGGCGCCGGGTTAATCTCTTTCTCTGTGTGCTGCTCGACTTCATCCGGGGTATACACGCCGAGAACGACCGCAGGGCAGTACAGTCGCGCCCAGTATTTAAGGGCCAGATATGCGATCTGCTGTTTCGGGTTCGAAATCCACAGTGGAGAGTTACGTGTAATCACGCTGGAGAGGAATACCGGTTCGCCCCAGGTAATCTCACTTTCGCCGAGAATGACGGCACCCACACGAACCGACAGGCCTTGCTCGTCGGCGCTGTTCCAGCCCCGTACCATTTCTTTCTTGTCGTAAGTCCCACCGCCTTTTGCAGGCTTCTTCACGATCTCTTCGCGGCTGCTGGCGCATTTCGACCAGTCGCCTTCGTACTCATAGTGAAAGCGGCCAACGATGGCGTTAGAGCTGGAGATTACCGCGTTTATTAACTGCGCTTCATAGCCCAGCACACCGTTGACTAGGTGCGTTTTCTGCGCCACTGCGTAAGGGTTCATGCCCCATTGCATGGCCTGCATGATGATTGCCATGCAGTCAGCAGGATTCCCGCGAAGATGCTCGGGAACCGTGACGGCAGCCTGTGCCATCAGTCCCGCCACTGACTGAAGCTGCGTTAATGCCTGAACGTTAAAAATGGCGTTGCTGGCGGAAATAGTGTTCGGAGCCTGTTGCTCTGCAGTTACGATATTCATGTTTTCCATCATCGTTCCCCTTATGCCTGAGTACGCAGCGCTTCAAGGCGGCGCAGGTCGAAGTCGTTCAGTTCGTCGGTGTAATCAGCGGTGATCGGCGCTGGCCATTCGCCAGTGTCAAAGCCGGTGGCGATAGCGCGCATAGATTTGCGGTACTCGAGCATGCCCAGCTCCAGCAGTTCGGCGGATGCCTCGATGATGGCGATCCAGTGGTAGTTCTCGTCTTTGTTGACGAAAATCCAGAAGAACTGGTCCAGTGCTGCGGTCTCGCAATACATGGCGGCGCTCAGGTGATAGTCACGGTCGATGATTTCCCGGTGCAGTTTGGCGCGAAGGCCTTCCTGCTTAACGTTCCACATGCTGATGGTTTTCAGGTCGGCACCAATGCGCACGCCGTCCAGGTCGATCTCCAGATCCGGACGAACGCGGACTTCCAGACCGGTTTCATCGTCAAAGCCAAAATAGCTGACCTCAACGGCGCGACTCGGGTGCTGAAGCAGCATCCCGGCGGTTGGGTGCTGTAGCAGGGCTTTCTGAATGCTCAGTGCAGTGCTCAGTTGCTGACGGGTGACCAGCACTTTTCCTTGCGGATTCTCGCGCCAAGCATCAAGCAGTTCGTCGGCAAAGACAGCGTCCGGGTTAACAGACTTCACGGCCTGAATCAGATCAGCTTTGGTACCGGACACTTTCAGCGGTTGCGGCTTCTGCGCTTCCTGCGCCACTAGGTCGGGATTGATGATTGCCAGCTGCTCGAGTAACGCATCACGGCTACCACTGGTTTTCACCTGGGCAGGCAGAGTGGCGTTGTATTCCTTGATGCAGGCTTTCATCGCCGCTGCGGTCTGCTTCTGGTCCGCTTCGATCCGCTGGTACTCTTCGGGCAGAGACATGTAGCTCTGGCCCGTTTCCTCGACTGAACCACCCAGTGGCACCTGAGCAGGCAGAGTGGCGTTGTATTCTTCCAGCAGCGCTTTGATGTCGTCGGCGCTCAATTGCGCTGGCAGGCTGGCGTTGTACTCATCGATAAACGCGCGGATTGTTGCCGTTGTGGTGAACGCGCCTTCCGGGATTATCGGTTCAACGCTGAACTCTTCATCGAGCTGCTCTGGCTGCAACGCAAGGCCGTGCACCAGGTTACCCATGTCCAGTACCGGAGAACGCTCTTTGGTGATCGTTTTGGCGACGTGACGCGCATTGAAGTACATCAGCGAAACACGTGCGTCTTTCACCTGGGTAGAGCTGATTCCGTTCGCTGCGTGATAAACCTCGTTCGGTAGACCTTCATAGCGACCTGGCTCGAAGTAAGCGGGGTAAACAACAGCTGGTTCGTCAGATTGCGCTTCTGGCTCGGTTTGTGCTGCAACTGGTTCGGTTTGGTTTACAGAATCGCTGTTTTGGGCGACAGAATCCGCATTCAGGTTTACATCGGCTTGCTGGCTGGTATGTGACTCTTCACCAGTTTCCACACTGCTCTTGCCTGTATGCAGCGCATCACCAGCCTGTTTTTCATCACTGACAGTTTCTTGAACCTGCACATTGCTGGTGGTTTCCTCATTAAGTGGTGAACGGTCATCTATTTTTGGTTGTTGATCACCCATCAGGCCTTCAATAGAGAACACACCGCCGCCGAGGTTCTCGACCTGAGGTTGCGCAGCTACTTCCTCGGCGCGGCGGCGCGCGCCTTCTTCACGTACACGCTGCAGGTTCTCTTCGTGAGTGCAAAAGGATTTGCGAGACGGCTCGACGCTTTCAGGGGCGGAGGACATTTCCGTTGCCGCAGGTGCTGCTTCAGACAATGGCAATAACTCAACCGCTGAATTGAACTCAGCTGTCATGGTCTGGTTAACGAACTCCAGATGAGCAGCCGGCGTCAGGTGAATATTTTCCGGCGCGATGCGAACCAGATTGAAGATGGCAGCGCGATTGACCGACAGAACGCCAGGCTGATTGCGCAGGATGCTGCTCCATGATTTCCACGGTTGTTCTTTGTTGGCCACTATCTCTTTGGCGCGGCGGTGGATGCTGCCCGGGATTTCAAGATGGTTAAAGTCCATTGGGAGCAGGGCGCAGGCAATCTCTAAATCCAGAGTATCCAGCGTGTGGTGTGCGCCTTCGCCACGGTCAGTGACATATCCGCCGTCGGCGTTGGTACCGGAATCGGTGCGCTGAACATTGCTGATGCGGTTACCGGCGGCCCATTCGCGCGCCAGGATGCCACGGTCGATGTAATCAGTTTTGAACCACACCGTCAGGAACTGGATCACTGTTGCCAGCTCCGGTCTTTTACCGTCGACAGGGAAGACTTTCTTAACGGCATTCACGACTTTATGAATATCGTGCTCAATGGCTTTTTTGAATGCTTCCACATTTTCAGCAGCCAGCAGCAGGTTTTGGGCGTACGCGTTATCAGTGTCCATCTCAAGGCGGACAATCTCGTTTTTCTGCCCAGCGTCGACGTGATAGAGATATTCACCATCACCGATGAACTGAGCCAGTACGCGCTGACGGAATGGCAGGGTGGCAACGACGATCAGGTTCGGCTGCTCTGGCTGCTGAGATTGTTCTTCGGGACCGACTTCATCACCAACGCTGGTGGTTTCAGTTTTGAGCAGAGGAAACTTTCCACTGCGCCAGTCTTCAACCAGTTGATTGCGATCACCTGCTTCTGCGTTCACCCAGTCAGACATGAAAGCAGCGATCACTTCAGGTTCATGCTCTTCACCCTGTTCGAAGATGTCTTTAATCGCCTGAATCATTTTCCACTCAGCATTAAGACTGAGTTCGCCAACTTCAGGAACATCATTTTTAACCTGCAGCAAGTTCTGGAGATAGGTATTGCTTTCGTCCAGTGACATTTCGCTGGCATCCAGCTGCTGCTCTTTAGTGACGTGAGTCTGGTACTTATCGCTCATCAGATGGAAGGCAAAACGGACTGCTGGAGTGCGGTTTTCTAACGATACATTCTCGTCAGAAGTCGCTACTTCATCGGTATTTTTTACATCGGCAGGGATAGTGGTGACAACGTCGCCAGCGGCCTTTGGCAGCCAGGTGCGCCCGTCGTCCTGTAGTTCATAACGATCACACCAAGTGAAATCAACTTCACCTTCTTCTGGCAGGTCATCAACAACCGGGAAGTCAGTGCGAATTGGTTTGGTGTAGTCCTTGCCGCGGCCGGTTTCGATGCCAGCATCTTCCAGTGCAACATCCAGCTGCAGGTTGGCGCGAGCCTCGGTTTTAGCAGTGAACCAAATCACTGCATCTTGCTTTCCGGATTTCTGAGTGGCTTTAACCACATAAAAGAATTCCATGTGAGATCCTCATTTTTGGGTGTTAGAATCCCCGGGCCATTGATAGCGCCCATTGGGTTAACTTTGGTTTTGATGTTGTTTCCGGTGTAACTTTGGTCGGTGCCACCGGACGTAGATCCCGCCTTGCGCGGGGTGTACGTTAGCCTTCGTGAGCCATCTGGTCGTGCGAAGCGCAACGTCTGGAACAGTACTCTTTCTCTTTGCGCGCCAGCAGTGAGCCGTTGCGATAGAGAAGGGTACTTTTGATTACTTCTTCCGGTTTAACCGGCTTGCTGCAGTAACCGCATTTCTTGTCTTGCATGACGCTCTCCGTTAATGGCTGAGGCCATTCCCCAGACCGTTCAGATAAACTTCAACCAGCAAATCCCTGGTGTAAGTCATCTCAACGCCGCGATGCAGATACAAACGACCACGAGCATTAGCTGATGCCGTCCAGGTTGAATCCTTGTGTTTGACGAGCATTCCAGGCTGAACTGCGCCGCGGTTTACCGTCTGTGTACCGTAGTGCTGATGAACCATGATGTTCTCCACTATTGCTGAGTGAACTTCGCTGGTGGTGCCGTGGTGCTGATCTTCACAGTTGAGCGATTTAACTCTGCAGTTCACCACCGCGAAGCTCACTTCTGTTTTGCCTTATAGCCGGCCAGCTGAGCGTTAAACCTTATGCGCTTAGTGTTTCGCGATGAGGTGATGATAGCTAAGGCGATTTATTTTATCAATCGCTTAAACGATAATATGGTGATTTTGTCGATTGCTATTTGATTTATAAAGCGATTTATTTTTGTGTTAGATGCGTGATATGCTCAAAAAAACACCAGAGAGGGGATTGTTATGGGCTTAGGTATGGATATGTCACGTGATGAATTGCTGGAAGATCGCGCAGCTTTCATCTCTGGCGAGATTGGTGGGGCGGTGGTTGAGTTAATTATTGATGGGGTAGTGATTAGTCGGGATGCGATTGTGGATAGCCTGGAAGCCAAGAGGAAGACGGTGGGCAATGTGATTCACAAGGGGGTTTTGAGGGATGCGGCGGAGTTCTTGAGGAAAGGACAGTAAAAACCCGGCGCGGTGGCCGGGTTATTTATTATTTTGTGGTGCTGGTGCTGGTGCTGGTGCTGGTGCTGGTGCTGGCTGGATTATTTCGACTGGTTTTAGGTAGGTTTGCACTTGAGGAAGTGCAAGGATAACCGCCAGTAGCGCCAGGATGGCGCCAACCATCCACTGAAGAGTTGCAGATGTGGTTTTCAGCCCATCAATCTGCCCCTTTAACCCAGTTACTTCGCCATTAACGCCTGAAATCTGCGCTTTAATTTCAGACATAGATGTATTCATTGCAGAAAACTGCTGCGCTTGAAAGGCTCGAAACTCAGCCATCTCGCGTCGCATCTCGGCGGCAACTACATCCACCTCTGCTTTGTTTTGAGCCATTCTAGCGTCAAGTTCATCTTTGCTCATAGCGACCAAATCACCATCTTCAGCATCTTTCCTGGAACGGATGTTATCCTTTTCAACCTCTTGTGGGAACAGGTATTGTACATTCTCATAATCAAACACGTCATTCATCAGTATGAGACTCTTTTTCCTTTTGTATCCAGTGAGTAACTTTGGGGGCTACATAGCTCATTGTGAATCCGCAGTTCTTGCAAGTCGTCCTAAAAAAAATATCGGATCCAACGATTATATCTAATTCGGAATACCCGTAGTGAATTTTCATGAACGTATACTTTTCAAAAATGCCTTCTGGGTCAATTAGTTGATCTTCTGGCGAGAGTGAGTCAGGCAATCTGTTCGTTGTTAAAGCGACAAGCTCGTGACTACCACAAGAAAGACATTTTTTACTGGCACCCACAGCATTCAGATAAGCAGAAAATTGCTCAACAGTTACACATTCTAATTGAGGTCGTATTTTTTCAAGGTATTTAGAGCTTTTGTTTTTCATCAGCCACCTCCTTTTTCATTTGAATGGATGAATCATAAAGATGAAGCAGACATTTCCTTTCTACCCATGCTTACGGTAGGTCTGCGGCATGCTGCCGATCACCTTTCCGAAGACGAAAATCTTGTTCATCTCTTCCTTCTCAATTGGCTCCCACGGGCGATAGGTCTGGTTGTCTGAGATTACCAGTAGTTTGTCTTTCATCTTCTGAAGTCGCTTAACATGAGCTGTTTCGTCGTACAGGAAAGCGTAAATTCCATCACCATCAAAGTGTTGGATGCTGATATCGACAAAAAGCAGATCACCCGGCTCTATCGTGCCAGACATGCTGTCTCCGCGGACGTTGATGATGCGGATCTGCTCCTGTTTACGTCCGTTAAACATGTGCCTGGCTTCTTCAACCGGATACTCAACAGAATGTAGGATCTCTACGAACTCGTTATTTATAGCCCCTGGCCCCGCGCTAACCGTAAAGTCGAGAACCTCAATCCGGAATACGTTGAAGCTCTTTATACCTCCATTGGTTTTTTCCGGCTGCTGACCATCATTACGCATCGGTCCGGTTCCAGTGGAAAGCCATTCGGGGCGAACATTGAGAACAGATGCTATCTCGACTGTTTTTCTTGAGCTTGACGCACCATTTAGCAGCTTGTTAACACTTGACTGTGCCATGCCAACGGCCTTAGCGAGCTTGCCCTGTGTATAACCCGCCTCAGTCATTGCGCGATCTAACCGCTCAGAAAAACTCATTAAAGATACTCCCCTAATAACCTTCATAAATATTATCGCTGCGGCGATGAATAAGCAAAAAATCGCATAGGCGATTGACATTCGTTAGAGCGATACACATAATCAATCAAAATTGATAGAAGGAGCGATTATGAAAAACTCTGCTGTAGAAAAAGCGATTGCAATCGCCGGTAGTCAGAAAGAGCTAGCGAAGCGATGTGGTAAGGCCCAATCCACGATCTGTGACTGGTTAAATGGGAAAAAACAAATATCCCCGATCCATGTTCCTGTTTTGGTAAGAGCCAGCGAAGGACAGATTCAGGCTCATGAATTCCGTCCCGACCTTCCTGAATTGTTTCCGCATCCACATGCAGCCGCTTAACCATCAAGGGACCACAAATGCAATCACTTACGTTTTACCAGGATACAGGATCGCTGCAGCAGGCGGTGATAAATCGCGCTCAAGCGCAGAAAGGACCGAGGCATGAAGATATTCGAGATGCCGTTCGCTCATGGGCGGGTGTAGATGGTCAGGATGTCGTTTCTGCTCTGATCATCGAAGAGTACCAGGCGCAAGGGGGAGACGAGATCACTTTCCCTGATGACCTCAGCCGACAGCGTCAGAAGCTTTTCCGCTTCCTGGACAACCATTTCAACAGTGAAAGATACCGCGAGAACGTCCGCCAGCTGACTCCGGCAATTCTTGCTGTTCTGCCGCTCAAGTACCGCAACCGTCTGCTACCAGAAGACAACGTTATGGCTCGTCTGGCGCGTATGGAGAAAGAAACCAGCGAAGCGAAGATAGCCGTCGCGATGGATGCTCCACGTCATCAGAAGCTGAAAGAGTTGAGCGAGGGGATCGTGGAGATGTACCGCGTTGACCCTGGCTTAACCGGGCCGCTGATGGAGATGGTGCAGATGATGCTGGGGGCTATATGACCGGTTCAAAAATGGCGAAAGCCGCGGTGCGCGAACACCAACGGCTTTCTGGTGCAATTCATTGCGAAATCATTGCGGGGTAAGTATGTCAGCAACCAGTACCAATGTAAATATCCAGCCAACCCATAAGTGCTCTTTTTGCGGAAAGACGAATGTCGAAATTGCTGGCGTTCTCGTCGTTGGGGATGGCGTCTCAATCTGTCAGGAATGCGTTTTTTTGTGCGTCGAGATCGTCTTTAAGCACTCCGCCAGAACTGACGAACCGACAGTAATTTAAGCATTCAGGGGTTTTTATGCGTGATTACGGCAAGGTGCATACATCTTTTTGGATAAGCGATGGAATGCGTCGGGTTTCTGATGATGCCCGTTTGCTCGCGCTGTATCTGCTCACGGGGCAACACACGAACATGATTGGTTGTTTTCGACTGCCTGATGGATACGTTTCGGAAGACCTCAACTGGACATCTGAAAGGGTTGCGAAAGGGTTTGATGAGCTATCTATGAACGGTTTTGCAACGCGTGATTTTGCCTCGAAATGGGTCCTTATTCGGAACTTCATGAGCTGGAACCCAGTTGAGAACCCTAATCAGGGTATAGCGGCTATGCGTTTGTTTTCTCAAGTGCCGGATAAATCTTCGGTGAAGCCAGAACTGGCGCGGGTTATGGCTGATGCGATAGCTCACATTGGTGGCTTGAAGCTAAAGGGTTCAGAAAGGGTTCTTGAACCGTTCCTTAACCAGGAACAGGAACAGGAACAGGAACAGGAACAGGAAGAAGAAAACACTTTGGGGCATGGCTCCGCCACACCCCCAGAGAGTGATGATTCTTCCGATGATGAGACGCCACCAAAAAAAAATGCCTATCCGGATGACTTCGAGCAGGCGTGGTCGATTTATCCAAAACGCGCTGGAGGAAATAGCAAGGCCGACGCCTGCAAAGCCTGGAACGCCAGAGTTAACTCAGGAGCTACAGCTCAGGAGTTGCTCAACGGTACACAGCGATATGCCGAGTTCGTGAAAGCTACGGGGAAACTTAACACCGAGTACGTGAAACAGGCCGCAACGTTCTTTGGCCCCTCGAAGCACTACGAGGAAGCCTGGGAAGTGACTGCATCGTCAGGTATGCGGGATCTGAATACGATTTCCCGACCAGATAAAACCATCCCAACCGGATTCAGGGGGTAACGGTGAAAAACATTGTTAATTCCGGCAGTGCTCTTGAGCGCCTGAAAAAACTCATACCGCCAGGCGTTCAGCCTAAGTTCACCAGCGCAGCAGAGCTTCTGGCGTGGCAACGGGAAGAAGGACTGAAACATTGCGAAGAGCTCGACAAGCTGAATCAGAAAGCGCGTACAGAGAAAATCTTCGGTCGCTCTGGCATCCAGAGCCTGCATCGCAGCTGCACGTTCGCCAACTACGAAGTATCCGGTGAGCAACAGCGCAAGGCCTACACCATGGCGAAAAGCTACGCGCAGAACTTTGGTGCTGGCTTTGCGAGTTTTGTATTCAGTGGCGGCCCTGGTACCGGGAAAAACCATCTGGCAGCGGCAATCGGGAATCATCTCCTGTCCGGTGGTCAATCTGTGCTGGTGGTGACAATTCCTGACCTGATGCTGCGCGTTCGCGAGTGCTACGACGGTGGTCAGTCAGAGGCTTCACTTCTGGATGACCTCTGCAAAGTCGATCTGCTGGTGCTGGATGAAGTCGGTATTCAGCGTGGAAGTAACGGCGAGAAAGTCATTCTGAATCAGGTTATCGACCGTCGCCTGTCGTCGATGCGTCCGGTGGGGATCCTGACAAACCTGAACCACGACGAGCTTCTCGTGGCGTTGGGTGCGCGGGTTATCGACCGTCTCCAGATGGATGGCGGAATGTGGGTGAACTTTGACTGGGGCAGCTATCGCAAGAACGTTAGCCATCTCCGGATCGTTAAATAACTTCGAGGGCAAATCACTATGGCAAGCAAATCATTGTGGGCAATCGTCGATTTCCTTCGGGTTAACCAGACCATAACGCCTCGTCAGGTTCAGAGCCTGCTGGGATGTGACAGTAAGAAATCGCACAACCTGCTGCTTCACCTGGTACGCAGAGCGGTAGTAATCCGCACTGGCGAGCCACATCGCCCGGTCTATTCACTTCAGCCCGGCGGGGAGCTGAACATCAAGCAGCTCAAATCGAGCATGAGCAAAAACATGGTCGCATCAGTTTGCCGTACAAGTCCGGCTATGCAGCGTGTACTGGCATTTTACGGGAGAGCTTCAGCATGAGCAGCAGAGAAAATATTGAACGCTGGGTTTCTGAGATTGATGAAGATGGAATGTGTGACATTAGTGACAATCAGGTAACTGCGTTGATTCGTGATTACAACTGCATGGCAGTACAGCTCGCTAACGCCGAGAGCAAGTGCAGGGAGCTGGCGGCGGAGAATGAAAAGCAGCTGACGCATAGCGAGGCACTGGCGGTCGATAATGCAGCATTGCGTGAAGTTGTTGAGCGCATGGTTAACCAATTTGCAATGAGCGGTATTTCTCCAGAGGAGAAGTCAATCAATCCAGCTAAATCACTAATGTTTGATGCTAAATCAGCATTATTTATGCCGACCACCGACGCCTTCCTGGCTGAAGTGCGGGCTAGTGGTGTGGAGATTTACGCCGAGCATTTGACCCGCAAAGCCATCGCAAGCGGAGAGAATAAAAATCATGCCTACGCATACTTAGCCGCTAACTTCGCCGCCCAACTTCGCAAAGGAGTGCAGTCATGAGCATGATGGATTTCGAAGAAACTAAAAAGGCGATCGACGCCATCACAACCGACTGGTCTATCCGAGGACCGTATCACGAAGACGACGGGAAATATTACGCCTTGCTTCGTGGAGAGTGGGTTGGTGGCGGGCATATCGGAAAACGGAAAGCCCTTGATGCCATTCTCGAAAAGTTAACCCAGGAGGCAGCCCAATGACAGCACTCAACAAACAGGCGCTGCGTGAAGCGGCGCAGGAAGAAATAATGCTCCGCTCTGTCAGTGACACCTCTGACTCTTGGCAGGATGAAGCAAGCCCGGAAGCTGTTCTGGCGCTACTGAATGAGCTGGAAGTCTCACAAAAGCTGGCAACTCAGCAGGGGAATATTGCCGTTGAACTTTTTGACGAGGTAACCCGTTTGCAACGCAGTGCTGACGATAAAGCACCAGAACTGCGCGAACAACTGGAATCCGCAGAGAAGCGCATAGCAGAACTGGAGGCGCGGACAGTGACGCTGCCCCAATATCGCAATTCACCGGACATGCACACAAAACAGTTTTATGAGGCTATCGGATTTAATCAGGGGCTTGATATTTTCATAGAAGCACTCCGCGCCGCTGGCATTGGCGTGAAGGGGGAGTGAGAGATGAGCAAATTTACAGACGTACATGACCTGTTAACCGCGTACCAGAAACAAGCTCGGAAGATACCACCTAAGGGTGTTTATGCTTCAAGACATCGTCAGGTTGAGGTAAACGCGGCCCACGTGCGAAAGATAATGCGTAAGCGTCGGCGGTCAGTCGGCAAGTCAAATAAACTCGGCTTTCGCTTTACGGCAGAAATGCGAGTAGCACTGATTTGCGACATGAACTTCTACGCGTTGGTATGTCGCTCTAACCGTAAGCAGGAGTATGCAGCATGACAACTAACCACCCGGCGCACGGTCCTGTATCACTCGATCGCCTGCACCAGATACGCGAAATACTCAGCAAAGCAGCAGCACAAAGCGACGGAGGTAATCTCGGCTACGCAATGGCTGATGCTGTGAAGGTGATTGATGAAGTCCTGAATGCTGAGCCGGTGGCGTACATGACATACAAGGGCTATCTACTGCATGCGGCTGACCCTAAACTGGCAGAATATAGCGAGCCGATGCCACTCTACGCAGCACCACAGTTACCGCAGCCAGCGGTGTTATCAGTGTCTGAGGGCGTGCTTAAAAGCCTCTTACCCGATGTTGAGAAGTCCGAGTTCTGGTTTGAGCATAATGGGAAAATCTTTTTTGAAGGTGTGAGGTTTAACAATGCGGTATTTGAAGCCTGCCGCGCCGCCATGCTTCAGTCGTTCGGTAATTCCGAAAAACTTGACGAAGTTGGCTCATGGAATAACCACATGAACACTCCCACCGATAAACCAGCAATCAATACTGACGAGTTGCTTAAACACATCGAAGGCATGGAAGTATCAGTAGACGTCAGCACCTGTGATGCAGATGCTGGCCATCGTTATTTCGGCACTGTAACTGAAATATCTGAACTGGATACAGCAAGGAATGGCTACATCCTGTTGGTTCAGGATGCGAAGCCAAACTTCAAACCGGCTGGCAACTCTCCGGCAACTCCGGATGGTTGGCAGTTGGTTCCAAAAGAGCCAACGGAGGCTATGAATAAAGCAGGATGGGCAGCAATGAACGAACATGATGCCATTAACCCGACATACAGGGCTATGCTCGCAGCAGCACCTCAGCAGGACGTGAGGTTAGCATTGGAAATCGGCATGTCCCGTTACGCAGGTGCTATGCAAAAGCTCGTAGACTCTGGTGATTGATATAACCTGCCATACAAGCGATATGTGAATTCCCATATCGACAATATAACCCGCTACGGCGGGTTTTTTCTTGCATTGATTTTCCATTATCAACTGTACATAATGTCAGTGTCAGTCTGAGCAACTGACAACCTTATGCGCCACGGAGAGCACCATGGCGCACGAACTACATCTCATTAAGCATCAATCAGGAATCCTGATCGCGGCCACGCCGGAGACCAGTGATATTCTGCAATCAAAATTCAAACTCGGCGCCGTGCTGGTGGCTGAGTTCCGGCAGGTACGCAACCCGGCCTTTCATCGTCGCTTCTTCGCGTTACTCAATCTCGGTTTCGAATACTGGGAACCCACCGGCGGGGCTATCTCCTCCAACGAACGCAAGCTGGTAACCGGCTATGCCAAGTTTCTTGCCTCATTCGCGGGAAGTGAAGCTGCACTCCTGGATGCAGCTGAGCAATATCTTGACCGTATCGCAGATAAGCGTGCCGGTAGTATCAGCATCTGCAAATCCTATGACGCATACCGTGCATGGGTGATCATCGAGTCTGGCCACTACGACGCCATACAGCTTCCCGACGGCACCCTTCGCAAACACCCCCGCAGTATCGCCTTCGCCAACATGGACGAAACCGAGTTCCAGCAACTGTACAAAGCCGCGCTCGATGTTCTGTGGCGCTGGGTATTGTCCCGGGCATTCAAGACTCAGCGAGAAGCGGAAAACGCCGCATCGCAGCTCATGAGCTTTGCGGGGTGATGGCGATGAAATATTCCTGGTTCCACCATCACGAATGCACAACCGAACAGGCAAACGAGCTGGTGGCGAGTTATCGCCGTCGTGGCGCCACAGTAGAACGCAGCCTGAACCGCGACAACATCACCTGGACCGTCAGCGTTCAGCTGCCGGAAAGCGAGAAAGCGCCGCGCCCGAGTAAGGTCTGGCAAAACAGGGCGTGGGGTTGAGCATGGCTAAGCTACCGCGCCGTAAGTGCGCCAACAAAGAATGCCGCCAGTGGTTTCACCCGGTGCGTGATACGCAGACTGTCTGCGGTTATGAGTGCGCCAGCGCTGTCGGCAAAGAGCAGACCAGAAAAGCCCGTGAAGACGCTAAGCGCAAAGAGTCCGCCAAACAGCGCGCTACTGAGAAGAAAGAGCGAGCCGCCTGGCGCCAGCGTAAAGCTGCGGTTAAGCCGCTGAAGCACTGGGAAGATTTAACGCAGCGTGTAGTCAATGACTATATTCGCGAGCGTGACCATGATTTGCCATGCATCAGTTGTGGGACGTTCGACACCGTCCAGTGGGAAGCCGGGCATTACCGCTCACGTGGGAAAGCGTCACATCTCCGCTATCACGAAGACAATATCCGTAAACAGTGCCACCACTGTAACGTTCAGCTGTCGGGCAATCAGCAGCAGTACCGCCTTGGCCTTATAGAGAAAATTGGAGCTGAACGCGTTGAGGCGCTCGAAAACAATAACACCCCGCACCGATACACCATCGAAGAACTCGAAGCCATCAGAAAGCATTACAGCGCGCTGAGGCGACAACTCGTCAAAGCAAGGGAGGCCGCATGACATTTGAATCCTATTTTGCCGATCACCTCCGCGTTCGTTGGCAACGATTGCGCTTATATCACTTTCCCGGCTCTGTGCTGACGGACTACCGAATACTGAAGAATTACGTGAAAACTTATGCTGGAGAAACACGATGAACCTCGAATCAATCGCAAAATACTTTGCACCGAAGTCCCCGATGTTCAGTGACTCCTCGCGGGCAACAGCTACAGACAATCTCACTGGTACTGATGTGATGGCCGCGCTTGGCCTCGTTAATGCTAAGTGCGGATTTGGTTTCGATCTTTACCTGGCAAAAATTGGCATCAGCAGCCCGGAGCGGGCAATGGAGGCTCTATATGGTTCAGCCGTTGAGATATCACGACATTTCAGACCAGTTACTGAACTCGATGAAGGATTACGCCAACGAGTTCTCGAAATACTGTGCGCTTTTGCTTATCAGGATTACGCCCGTAGTGCGGCAAGCGTTCGCAAATGCGACTGTTGCGATGGGGACGGCTTTACCGAGGCAGATATTTTCACAAATAAAGTTCAGTACCCGGATGGGAAACCGCCTAAATGGGCAAAAATCACGAAGGGGGTTTGCCCGTCCTATTGGGAGGAATGGAAGTCGGTACGGGAGACTGCGCGCGTTTTATGCTCAGCCTGTAACGGAAAAGGTGTTATCAGCAATGCGTGTCGCTGCCATGGGAAAGGGAAGGTACTGGACAAGAAAGAAACGGAGATGCAGGGCGTGCCGGTTATGAAAGTTTGTGAGCGCTGCACAGGCAGAGGTTATGCCCGGCTTAAATTCTCTAATGTGCTGGAGGGTGTACGCACCGAATGGGATGTGAAGAAAACCACGGCTTATGACCACATCCAGCCATTATTCGAATTGTTGGTAGAAGAGTGTCATCGGCAGGAGGGATATGCGGACAGTGCGTTGAAATCTGTCACTCAGTAGTGATTTTTCCCATGAAAGGTAAATTTTAGAGAAGATAGATGTTGTGATATGCGGAATTTTCGTCTAGTATCAACTCTAACGCTGGGAATCCGTTCAATCGTTTCGACCAGCAAGAGAGCATCCGAACCCTGCGGTTAATCCCGTGGGGTTTTTGCGTTTCTGGAGCGTGAGTGTTCAGCTCATTGTCCAAAAGTGTTCAATTTTTGCGTTTGATGTGTTTTTTCATTCATGCAATATTTGACGAATAGCTATAAGTAAAACTTTGACCGTGCCTATTAGCCGCTGCTTCCCGTGATGTCAGCGGTTTTTTTTCATTAAAACAGGGCTGCCCATTGGCGGCCTTTTTAATT
>NZ_SZXN01000064.1:75625-152135 GCF_005281195.1 Citrobacter sp. wls613 | reverse complement strand
GCTCACGGGAATCATCCGCTACGTGCTTTGTTGATAAATTCAGCCCGTGCAGCCTGACCCTCTACACACGGAATAACTATGTCTGAGCCAATCACAATTGCCAGTGGGGTGACCTCCGCTACGGTAGGGATCACTTTCGCCACTATGTTCCCGGAGGCGACGCCTGGCGTAATGTTATGTGCGCTTGCCGGGGCGGCAATGTATGTGCTGACCTCAGAGCCTCATCAACTCTGGAAGCAGATGCTCTTCGCGGTCATCTCATTCATGGGGGGCGTGTTCTTCTCCGTTCCCATGGCAAAGATACTCGCCGGGGTAATCAACACAGCCCTCGGGTTGTTGCAGCCGCCAGTCAGTATCGAAGTTTCACCGAATGTCGGTGCGCTGGTATCCGCTTCCATTTCCGTCGCAGTCCTGCTTCGAATCGTCGCCAAATCACGGCGCGGCAAGATGCCCGGGCTGGAGGAGGAAGGGAAATGACATGGCATTCCGTCATCCTGGACGCAAACGCGATCATCTGTATGGCGATCGTGGTGCGCCTGATGTTCTTCAGTAAAGCCGGGAAGACACACCGACCCAGTTATGCGTGGATGGCTTACCTGCTGATTCTGGCGGCTGGCTTCACCGCTTTCCGTATTCTTCTCGGGCGTTACAGTAACGTTGACCCGGGTGAGTTATTCCTCAACCTGGCCATATGTATTGCTGTCTGGCGTGCCAAAGGCAATCTGGCAAAAGTCGTAAGGGCTGAATGATGACCAAAGACGATATCTTCAACAGCATTCTCGGCAAAGAGGGTGGCTACGTTAATCACCCGAACGATAAGGGCGGCCCGACAAACTGGGGCATCACTCAGGCAACGGCACGCGCCCATGGCTATACCGGTGATATGCGTAACCTGACACGGCAGCAAGCTCTCGAAATACTCGAGGCTGATTACTGGTATGGTCCACGCTTCGACCAGGTAGCTACCGTGTCGCCGGTCATCGCTGCCGAACTGTGCGACACCGGCGTGAATATGGGGCCATCAGTGCAGGTGAAATGGTTCCAGCGTTGGCTGAATGTCTTCAATAACCAGCAGCAGCTCTATCCCGATCTGATCGCCGATGGCCAGATTGGCCCGCGAAGTATCAGCGCCCTTAAATCCTTTCTGGCGAAACGCGGAAGTGAAGGGGAATCCGTATTGCTCCGCGGACTGAACTGCAGCCAGGGTCAACGATATCTCGAACTGGCAGAACAGCGCCCGGCTAACGAGTCATTTGTGTATGGCTGGGTACGGGAGCGCGTGAGTCTATGACGAAACTGAAAGCTATTCTGGCTTCTATCGGCTTCGCAATCATTATGGTGCTCGGCGCTTTTGGCCTGGGCAGCATGCGTGGTCGCGAAAAGGCTGAAGCCAAATCGGATAAACAGCGTACCGATGATAACGCCACAGCCACCAAAGCAGCCGCAGAACGTCGCGTCGAAGCAACCAGAGAGGCCAGCAATGTACAACAGACTGTTAGCCATATGCCTGATGACGATGTTGATCGTGAGCTGCGCTCAAACTGGACCCGCAAAGGTTGAGGTCTTCGATACCGGCTGTGACTGGGTGAGTGCGATTCGCCTCACTGAGCACGACATCCAAGTGATGGATCGTCAGACGAAGCGCGACATCCTGGCGCATAACAAATCGTGGCAGGCGAACTGCAAACAACCAACCGATAGCAGTTTATTAACTCGGTGATTAAGTGCTAAGTTGTGGCTATTTTAGATTAAAAAATAATCAATCGTGGTATGATAGACCTCATTCTTAGAGGGGTTAAAAATATGTCATTCTTCGATTACGCACTTAAACGCGTTGAAGCGGCGACCAAAACAACAGTGGCTTGCCCGATATGCGGCCATAACTCGAACCACCCGTCCACAAAAGTACGGCAAGAACTACCGTTGCTCTGCCCTCAATGCAAATCACTGTTTGTCATTCACAGATAACATGCGACCTGCTGAATATAACCGCCTACGGGCGGTTTTTTATTGGAGTGAATATGTCCGAGCCACGTATTTATAACAGTCGCTGGGATAAGGCCAGACTGTCATTCCTGAAGTCACACCCTCTCTGCGTCATGTGCCACCGGCAGAACAGGGCAGAGGCGGCTTCCGTTGTTGACCACATTAAAGCACACAAGCTCAAAGAGGCTCTAAATGGCGGCAAGCCGGAAGAGATAGCGAAAGCTCAGAAACTCTTCTGGGATAAAGACAACTGGCAGTCCCTCTGTAAGCAGCACCACGACTCCACCAAGCAACGCGAAGAGAAGCGAGGGCACGTCATAGGATGCGATGAGAACGGGCTGCCACTGGACCCACAGTCGCACTGGCGTAGGTGATGAGCCACAAACGCACGTGGAGGGGCGGGTAAAGACTTCAGAGGCAACCGCCTTCCTGACCGCCCGCCCCCCTTTTTATGCACAACCGCGAAATGAAAAGTTTTTTTCTGGGAGGTTTTCATGGCCGGAAGACGACCAAAACCTACCCATCTGAAAGTTGTTACCGGCAATCCGGGCAAGCGTGCGCTTAATAAAAATGAGCCAAAGCCTGCCCGTGAAATCCCAAGCCCTCCATCTCATCTGACCGACTGGGGTAAAACAGCCTGGGGCAGGCTTACCGTGCTTCTTGACGGAATGGGCGTGCTTACGGTTGCGGATACTTTTGCGCTCGAACGGCTCTGCGATTTATATGCTGAAATCTTGCAGCTTCGCCAGATAGTCGATATCGAAGGGCGCACCTATACGACTAAAACCCAGATGGGTGATTTTTTAATTAAAGCGAATCCGGCTGTCGCCATGCTGGCGGATGCCGATCGTCGTTTCAAAAGTTACCTGGTGGAATTCGGCCTTACACCGGCTGCCCGGTCAAAGGTGAATGCAGATGGTGGAGAAAAAGAAGAAGACCCGCTCAACCAGTTCTTCGGTTGATCCGGCAACGCAGTACGCACTGGATGTGACTAGCGGTGCAGAGCTTGCCGGGCCTGATATCCGTGCGGCGTGTGCACGTCACCTCCGGGATTTAGATCAAGGCCCAGAGCGAGGTCTGTTCTGGGATGTGGATGCAGTAACCCGCGTTGTGGACTTCTTTGCGAAGGTGCTGAAGCTGAACGGCGGCGAGCATGAGGGCCAGCCTTTTATCCTGCTGCCGTGGCAGTGCTTTATTGTCGGCTCGTTGTTTGGCTGGAAGGCTGCAGACGGAACACGCCGCTTCCGCATGAGCTATATCGAATCCGGTAAGGGTTCGGGTAAATCGCCCCTGGCGGGCGGCGTCGGTCTCTATCTTCTGATGGCTGATAAAGAGCCACGCGCTGAGGTTTATGCGGCTGCCACCAAAAAAGACCAGGCGATGATCCTGTTCCGCGATGCCGTGACAATGGTTGATCAGTCTCCCGCACTGGCGCAGCGCATTACCAAGTCTGGCACTGGACTGAATGTCTGGAACCTGGCTTTCCTGCAGACCGGCTCTTTCTTTAAACCGATCAGCTCTGATGATGGTCAGTCCGGCCCGCGTCCTCACGGCGCGCTGATTGATGAAGTGCATGAGCACAAAACAAACGCCGTCGTTGAGATGATGCGTGCCGGTACCAAAGGCCGCCGCCAGGCATTGATGTTCCTGATCACCAACAGCGGCCATGATAAAACCAGCGTCTGTTTTGAGTATCACGAGTATGGCCGCAAGGTATCCGCTGGCGATCTGGAGGATGACAGCTTTTTCAGCTTCATCTGTTCATTGGATGAAGGGGACGACCCGTTTAAAGACGAAACGTGCTGGAAAAAGGCCAACCCTTCGCTGGGACACACGTTCACCGAAAAGTATCTTCGCGAGCAGGTGACGCAGGCACGCGGCATGCCATCGAAAGAGAGCATTGTCCGCCGTCTGAATTTCTGCCAGTGGGTGGAATCTGCCGATCCGTGGATTGACAGTGACACCTGGATGAACTGCGAACAGGACTTTGACCCTGACGAGCTGACCGGCGAAGAGTGTTATGGCGGCCTGGACCTGTCCGGTTCGCGGGACCTTACCGCGCTGGCGCTGTACTTCCCCAAAACAAAAAAACTTCTGGTTGAGTTCTGGACGCCCAAAGATTCATTGCTTGAGCGCGCCAAGACTGACCACGTGCCTTACGATTCCTGGCTGCGTAACGGATTTATTCATGCCCCACCGGGTAAGGCGGTCAACTACGGTTTCGTTGCCGTCCGCATTGGTGAGCTGGCGGCGAAGTACAACATCAAATGTATCGCGTTTGACCAGTACCGCATTAAGTATCTGGAGCCTGAACTCGAAAGCGAGTCGGTAAGCGTTAACTTAGTCCCCCACGGGCAGGGCTTCTACAAGGCGCAGGAATCCGGCCTGTGGATGCCGCGATCAATTGAACTGTTCGAAGAGCACCTGAACAACAAAGCGCTCAGCATCCGAACTAATCCCTGCCTGCGCTGGAATGCTGCCTCTGCGGTACTTGAGGCTGACCAGAAGGACAACCGCATCTTTGCCAAAAAGAAAAGCACCGGCCGCATTGATGGCGTGGTGGCTTCTGCTATGGCTATCGGCGCGGCGGAAGATGCGGTGCTGGTGGAAACTGGCGATCCTGATGACTTTTTTGATGACCCGATCATGGTAGGTATCTGATGAAGGAAAAAAAACAGCCTGGCCGGGTAAAAAGCACATTGCTTAACTGGCTGGGCGTTCCGATAAGCCTGACTAACGGCGATTTTTTTCAGGAGTGGTTCGGTACCAGCAGCAGCGGCAAGGTGGTTACCGCTGATAAAGCAATCGCACTTTCCGCTGTCTGGGCCTGCGTGCGACTGCTGAGCGAATCCGTATCCACGCTGCCGATGAAAGTCTATCAGCGGGAACCAGACGGCTCCCGCAAGCTGGCACAAAATCATCCGGCGTATCAGCTTCTCTGCCGCCGTCCAAACACTGAAATGACGCCTTCGCGATTTATGCTGATGGTCGTGGCCAGTGTGTGTCTGCGCGGTAATGCTTTCGTCGAAAAGAAGATGATCGGCAATAAGCTGGTTTCGCTGGTTCCGCTGCTTCCGCAGTGCATGGTGGTTAAGCGCCTGGACAGTGGCGAACTGGAATATACCTTTACCGAGAAGGGCGTGAAGCGCGTTATCCCGGTTAAGAACATGATGCACATTCGCGGCTTTGGCCTTGATGGCGTGTGCGGAATGATGCCGATGAGCGTTGGTCGCGATGTGTTCGGCGCAGCAATGGCAGTCGAAGAGTCAGCAGCAAAGATATTTGAAAACGGCTTGCAGAGTTCGGGTTACTTCGCTTCCAAAAATGTACTGACCAAAGAGCAGCGTGAGCGCCTGCGTAAAAACCTCACAGCTTTCGCTGGTTCAAAGAACGCCGGTAAGTCTATGGTGCTGGAGGCGGATTTAACCTATCAGAACATCACGATGAATCCTGAAGCGGCGCAGATGCTTCAGTCCCGTTCATTCAGTATTGAGGAAATATGCCGCTGGTTTCGTGTGCCGCCTTTTATGGTGGGTCACATTGATAAACAAAGCAGCTGGGCCTCAAGCGTTGAGGGGATGAACCTTCTGTTTCTGACCAATACGCTCCGCCCTCTGCTGGTTAACATTGAGCAGGAGATTGCCCGCTGTCTGTTAAATGGTGATGAAGACCTGTTTGCTGAATTCTCTGTCGAAGGCCTTCTGCGCGCTGACAGTGCCGGGCGCTCTGCTTACTACACCACTGCATTGCAGAATGGCTGGATGTCGCGCAACGATGTACGCCGTCTGGAAAATCTGCCGCCGATTGAAGGTGGTGATATCTACACGGTTCAGCTGAACCTGACGCCTCTGGAAGATTTGAAGCAAAACAGCCAGGCCGCTCAGGCCGCTAACCTGCTTAAGATCCACAACTATGTTTTCCCGGATATTCCTTTCGAACAATCCCCGCTGAAGCAGGCGGCTTAGGAGCAACCCCAATGACAGTAAAGAGTCTTCCGGCAGCGCCGGAGGGGCGGCCTTTTGCGCGCGAAAAACGCGATTTGCCGTCTTCCGCAATGGAGCGCTGGAACGGCGGTATTAAAGCCGCAAAGAGTGATGCGAACAGTATCTCTGTGTTCGACGTGATTGGCGCTGACTGGTACGGCGAAGGCGTAACCGCCAGCCGCATCGCCGCCGCACTGCGTTCTATTGGTGGCGCTGATGTAACCGTAAATATTAATTCGCCTGGCGGCGATATGTTTGAAGGTCTGGCGATTTATAACCTGCTGCGCGAGTACCAAGGGAAAGTCACCGTGAAGGTGCTCGGTCTGGCTGCGTCAGCTGCTTCAGTCATCGCAATGGCCGGTGATGAAGTGCAGATCGGTCGCGGCGCTTTCCTAATGATCCATAACTGCTGGGTTTACGCGATGGGAAACCGTCACGATCTGGCACAAATTGCGACGGATATGGAGCCTTTCGACAAAGCCATGAACGATATCTACGGCGCGCGCACCGGACTGGATGCGGTGACCATCGACGCAATGATGAATGCAGAAACCTATATCGGCGGGAGCGATGCTGTTGAAAAAGGATTTGCCGATCGCCTGCTATCAGCTGATGAAATCTCTGATGACGATGACAGCCCGGCAACGGCCCTGCGCAAGCTTGACGCGCTACTGGCAAAAACCGACACGCCGCGCTCTGAACGTCGAAAACTTCTCAAAGCTTTAACCGGCAGCAAGCCAGGCGCTGCTGCCACCCCAGAAGGTATGCCGGGCGCTACCGACGAAATAAACCCTGAAAATATTGCACAACTTCAAAACGCGCTGGCCGCGTTCGGCAAATAAGGAATCACCATGTCAGATGTAAATGAGTTACTGAAAAAAGTATCCGCGAAGCTGGAAGAGGTGTCCGGCACCTTCAGTCAGAAAGCTGAGGACGCGCTGAAAGAGGCAAAAAACTCCGGTCAGCTTTCAGCGCAGACCAAAGACGCGGTAGATAAGATCGCGACTGAGTTCAACGCGCTGAATGAAGCAAACAAAACGCTGAAAGCCTCGTTGGGCGAACTGGAGCAGCACGTTGCTCAGATGCCCCTCAGTAACGCTAAAAAGGTTATCGAGTCTGTTGGCCATACCGTTATCAGCTCTGAGGCCCTGAAAGCTTTTGCCGCCAGTGTTGAGGGAGGCAAGCGTGTCAGCGTGCCGGTTAATGCCGCTCTGCTTTCCACTGGCGTAGCGGATGGCGTGGTAGAGCCACAGCGCCTGCCGGGCATTGACGCACTGCCAAAACAGCGCCTGTTCATTCGTGACCTGATCGCGCCGGGCCGCACCAGTGCGCCTGCAATCTTCTGGGTACAGCAGACCGGTTTTACCAATGCGGCGAAAGTCGTACCTGAAGGGACGGCAAAACCGTACAGCGATATTGAGTTTGCAACGCAGATCACGCCAGTCACAACCATTGCGCACATGTTCAAAGCATCAAAACAGATTCTTGATGACTTCGCTCAGTTGCAGTCGACCGTTGACGCCGAAATGCGCTACGGCCTGAAGTATGTCGAAGAGCAGGAAATCCTGTTCGGAGACGGTACCGGTGCGCATCTGAAAGGTATCGTGCCTCAGGCATCAGCTTTCGCTGCGGCGTTCAGTGTTGAGCAACAGAACGGCATTGACGATCTGCGTCTGGCAATGCTTCAGGCTCAGCTGGCGCGCTTCCCGGCATCCGGTCACGTCCTGCACTTCATCGACTGGGCGAAGATTGAGCTGACTAAAGATACGCTGGGTCGTTACATCCTGGCTAACCCGTCAGCATTGACCGGGCCGACACTTTGGGGTCTGCCGGTTGTGGCAACTGAAACTGCTGCGTTCCAGGGTAAATTCCTGACTGGCGCATTTAACGCAGCCGCGCAGCTGTTCGATCGTGAAGATGCCAACGTGGTTATCTCCACCGAAAACGCTGACGACTTTGAGAAAAACATGATCTCAATTCGCTGTGAAGAGCGCCTGGCTCTGGCGGTCAAACGCCCTGAGGCGTTTATCTACGGCAGCTTCACGGTGCCTTCTGCAGGCTAACGATTAACAGGCGGCCTTCGGGCCGCTTATCCGGGAGGAACAGCATGAAACTCACTCTTTTAAAGCCAAATTACTTTGAAGGCAAAGTGATCCGGGAAGGTGAAAGCATTGAAACCACAGAGCAGCATGGTCGCGAACTGATCAAGCTTGGCTATGCGGAGCAAGTGCAGGACGACGCCAAGTCCAAAGCAGAAGCCGAAGAAAAGGCTAAAGCAGAGTCTGAGGAAAAAGCGAAGGCTGAAGCTGCAGCTATGGCAGAAGCAGAGGCCAAGTCCAAAGCAGAAGCCGAAGAAAAGGCTAAAGCCAAAGGCAAATAAGGTGCTCCCATGCTGCTGACGCTGGAAGAAATTAAAATGCAGTGCCGCCTTGAGACTGACTACACGGAAGAAGATCAGCACCTTGCACTTCTGGCGCTGGCGGCAGAAGCAAAGGCCACCACATATCTCAACCGGAACCTCTATAAAACGATTCTTGACCGTCCCGATCTCGACACGGACGGTATGGTTATTACAGAGGATATCCGGCTGGGCTTGTTGATGCTGGTCAGTCACTGGTATGAGAATCGAAGCTCAGTATCTGAGCTTGAGATGTCTGAAACCCCGCAAGCTTTTGAGTTCCTGCTTTCACCGAGAAGGCTACCAACTTCTGGATTCTGATTATGCACATCCGATCAACACGAACCAGTGCAACATTTACGCTGCCGGACCCTGGCGAGCTCAATAAGCGCATTCACCTGCGCCAGCGAATCGACCAGGCAGCAGCTGATTATGGCGTTGAACCGGTCTATCAGAATGAAAGAGATGTGTGGGCTAAGGTTCGGCAGGTTGGGGCGACCACCTATCATGAATCTGTCCAGGCAGAAGAAAAAATCACTCATTACATCACCATCCGTTTCAGGAAGGGCATCACTTCGGATTTTGAGGTCGTTTACGATGCAATAATCTACCGGGTCAGGCGGCTTCGAGACCTGAATTCGGAGCGAAGATATTTGCTGATGGAGTGTGAAGAATTGGGCGCAATAGAGCGCGCCGGAGAGATGTATGGCTAAGCCGCTATTGCACGTTGATTTTGAACAGCCAAAAGACCTTGTTTTTAATCGCGGCAAGATGCGTAAGGCGTTTATCAAAATCGGCCAGGTCCATATGCGTGACGCCCGCCGGATGGTGATGCGCCGTGGACGTTCTGCACCGGGAGAAAACCCCGGTTTTCGTAGCGGTAGGTTGGCGCGTTCGATCGGTTATTACGTTCCCCGTGCATCAAAGAACAGACCCGGACTTATGGTGCGAATTGCTCCGAACCAGAAGAGAGGAGAGGGTAACAGGCTGATTGAAGGTGACTTCTATCCTGCCTTTCTGTTTTACGGGGTACGACGAGGCGCAAAACGCAAAAAAAGCCACCACAAAGGCAAGTCTGGTGGCGGCGGCTGGCGCGTAGCACCACGAAAAAACTATATGGCAGATGTACTTGAAGCGCGTAAAGCCTGGACGCGTTATGTGCTGAGCCGCGCACTGCGCACTTCACTGCGTCCTGAAAGGAAAAAGAAATGAAGCTATCACTGGTGATCGCCGCACTCCGGGCGCGATGTCCGATGTTTGCGGGCAACGTAGCCGGGGCGGCTGAATTCAAGTCTATCCCCGAAACTGGAAAGATGCGTCTGCCGGCGGCGTATGTTGTGCCGACAGAAGACGTGACTGCAGAGCAGAAATCCCTGACCGACTACTGGCAGAACGTGACTGAAGGCTTCGCGGTTGTCGTGGTGCTGGATAATACACGCGACGAGCGTGGTCAGGCCGCAGGGTACGACGCCGTGCATGATGTCCGGAAGCAAATCTGGAAGGCTCTGTTGGGCTGGGAGCCGGACGCCGATGCTGGCCCGGTAGCCTATTCCGGCGGTCAACTTTTGGATATGGACCGGGGCCGTCTTTACTACCAGTTCGAATTCATGCTGACGCGGGAAATCACTGAGGAGGACACGCGCCAGCAGGATGACCTTGACGCTCTTGATGAGCTGAAAACGGTCGAAATCGACATTGACTACATCGATCCGGGCAATGGCCCTGACGGCATCATCGAACACCACACCAAAATCAAACTCAGCGAGTAAACCATGCAAATCAAACCCAAGCGCGGGCGGTCTGTTCCAGACCCTGTCCGGGGCGATCTGCTGCCCTCAGAAGGCCGGAACGTCGAAGAGAGCAGCTACTGGCACCGCCGCATTGCGGATGGTGATGTCGAAGAAGTCAGCGCGGAAGAAGAAAAGACCGCTGCTGACACCAAGAAAAAGGGCGGTGAATAATGTCAGTCTCGTTCCCCACTATTCCGTCAGACCTCCGCGTGCCGCTGTTCTGGGCGGAGATGGACAACAGCGAAGCGAATACCACGCAGAGTAGCGGCCCGTCACTGCTGATTGGCTTATCCTCAGCCGACAGCACCATCGCCAAAAACAAACTCACCATCATGCCGTCAGCGGCGCTGGCGGGCAAGGTTGCAGGCCGTGGCAGCCAGCTGGCCCGTATGGTGGCGCAGTACCGCGCCGTCGATCCTTTTGGTGAGCTGTGGGTCATTGCGGTGACCGAGCCGGATGGCGAAACTGCCAAAGGCACCGTGACGCTGACAGGTAACGCACAGGCATCCGGCACGCTGAGCCTGTATATCGGGGCAGTGCGCGTTCAGGCAGCCGTGGTGACCGGCGATGCTCCGGCAGCTGTGTCGGCTACGCTTGCCGCCGCTGTTAACGCTAACGCCGACCTACCGGTGACCGCCGCTGCAACTGCTGGCGTGGTGACGCTCACCGCCCGGCACAAGGGGCTTACCGGAAACGATATCCCGCTTGCCCTCAACTATTACGGCACTGTAGGCAGCGAAAACACACCCGATGGCGTTAACGTTGCCATCGTCGCGATGGCGGGCGGTACGGGCTCACCCTCACTGGCTGCGACTGTGGCCGCAATGGGAGATGAACCGTTTGACTTTATCGGCACGCCGTTCAGTGATTCTGCCTCGCTTGCGACGCTGGCGCTTGAGATGAACGATTCTTCCGGTCGCTGGGGTTATGCGCGCCAGCTTTATGGGCACGTCTACACCGCGAAGATCGGCACGCTGTCAGAGCTGGTTGCCTATGGCGACACGATGAACAACCAGCACATTACCGCAGCCGGTTATGAGCCAGCTGTTCAGACGGCGGCGGATGAACTGGTCGCACTGCGCACCGCCCGTCATGCAGTATTTATCCGCGTTGATCCGGCCCGCCCGACTCAGACCGGCGAGCTTACCGGCGCATTACCGGCACCGGCAGGGAGCCGCTTCACCCTGACCGAGCAGCAGTCACTGCTGAAGCATGGAATTGCCACGGCCTACGCTGAGAGTGGGGTGCTGCGCATCCAGCGCGACATTACCACCTATCAGACAAACGCTTATGGCGTGGCGGATAACAGCTACCTGGACAGTGAAACGCTGCACACCAGTGCCTACGTTATCCGTCAGCTGAAAAGCATCATTACCAGTAAGTACCCTCGCCACAAGCTGGCGAATGACGGCACGCGCTTCGGGCCTGGGCAGGCCATCGTAACGCCTGCCGTGCTGAAGGGTGAGATGTGCGCCAGCTATCGCACCATGGAGCGTGCGGGGATCGTGGAGAACTTCGATCTCTTCAAGCAGCACCTGGTGGTAGAGCGCAACGTCAGCGACCCGACTCGCGTAGACGTGCTTTTCCCGCCGGATTACGTCAACCAGTTGCGCGTCTTTGCGCTGCTTAATCAGTTCCGTCTGCAATACAGCGAGGAGACCGCGTAATGACAAAGATTGCGGGTACAGCATACGTCAAGGTGGACGGCCAGCAGCTGTCGCTGACCGGTGGCATTGAAGTGCCGATGAACACCAAAGTGCGTGATGACGTTATCGGCCTTGCCGGTGACGTGGATTATAAAGAGACGCACCGGGCCCCTTACGTTAAGGGCACCTTCAAAGTGCCGAAGGCGTTTCCGGTCACTAAGCTGATGGACTCTGACCAGATGACTATCACCGCCGAACTGGCTAACGGCATGGTTTACGTGCTGTCAGAAGCTTTCCAGTTCGGTGAAGCCAACCACAATGCGGAAGAGGGTACGGTAGACCTCGAATTCCACGGCTCAGAAGGATTTTACCAGTGAGTGAGTTTCAGCTGACAAAACCTGTGCAGGCGCATGGCGAGATGCTTCATGTGTTGGAGTTCCGCGAGCCAACCTATGATGAAGTAGAGCAGATGGGCATACCGTTCAACTACACCGAGAACGGTGAGATGAAACTTGATACACGTGCATGCCTCAAATACATCCCGGTACTGGCCGGTATTCCACGTTCATCAGCAAGCAAAATGGCGTTGAAAGATATCTTCATGGCCTCTATGACGATCGTAGGTTTTTTTACGGGGTCGGAAGCGGAGGAAACCTCAGAAAACGCCTCTACAACACCGCCCATTTCTGGCGAATAAACCCTCTTGAACTAAAAAAAACTGGACTGTCCCGCTTCCTTGAAATGGAAGCGGAGGCAATCCGCATTAATGAGGAAATGAACCGTGGCGGATAGTTTCCAGCTAAAAGCGATTATCACAGCGGTGGATCAGTTGTCGGGTCCGCTAAAAGGTATGAGCAAAAACCTTAAGGGTTTCCAGAAAGACGCAAAAAACATAATGGTGAACGCGGCCGCCATGGGAACAGCAATCGCGTCGGCCTTCGTGATTCCAATTAATCAGGCTATGGAATTTGAGTCATCCATGGCCGACGTTCGTAAGGTTGTTAATTTCGACACTCCAGCCCAGTTTAAGGAAATGGGCGAGGATGTGCTTAAGCTTTCGACCCGGCTTCCAATGGCGGCGAACGGGATTGCCCAGATCGTTGCTGCTGGTGGTCAGGCGGGAATAGCCAGGGAAGACCTGCAACAGTTCGCCAGTGATGCTGTAAAAATGGGCGTTGCATTTGATCAGACTGCTGAAGAGTCAGGCCAGATGATGGCTCAGTGGCGCACCGCATTCAAAATGACGCAGAAAGACGTTGTCGGGCTTGCGGATAAAATCAACTATCTCGGCAATACCGGCCCGGCGAGTGCCGGGAAAATCTCTGAGATAGTGACGCGGATCGGCCCACTTGGTGGAGTTGCAGGTGTTGCCTCTGGTGAGATAGCCGCAATGGGTGCAACGATTGCCGGAATGGGAGTGGAGTCTGAAATCGCCGCCACGGGCATTAAGAACTTCATGCTTTCCCTGACCTCTGGTAAATCAGCCACATCCTCACAGAAGAAAGCACTGAAGTTTATCAAAATCGATCCTGCACAGCTGGCTGCTGATATGCAGAAAGACTCGAAAAAAGCGATGCTTAAAGTCCTGGATTCCCTCGCTAAAGTGCCAAAAGAAAAACAAGCAGCGGTGATGAATGCTCTTTTCGGGAAGGAGTCTTTAGGCGCAATTGCGCCATTGCTGACCAACCTTGACCTGCTGAGAAAGAATTTTGGTCGTGTTTCCGATGCGCAGCAATATGGCGCATCAATGCAGAAGGAATATGAATCGCGTGCAGCTACGACGTCCAACTCCGTTCAATTACTGAAGAATCAGTTCACTGCAGCCAGCATTACCATTGGCGATATGTTCCTGCCAACTATTGTGAAACTTAGCGCCAAAGTGCAGCCGTTGATTGAACGGTTCAGGCAGTTCGTGAAGACCAACCCCGAAATGGTAAAGGGGGCATTCAAATTCGGCGTTACTTTGCTTGGCACGGCCTCGGCCTTTGGTGTTGCTACCAAAGCGTTCAAAACCTTCGACTCAGTTATGAAAATGACCACTATGGGTAAACTTCTCGCTCTGGTGGTCCTGGCTGGCAGCCTTATCGTCAGTAACTGGGATCAAGCTGGCCCTGTCGTCAAAAAGGTCTGGGAGAATATCGATGGCGTCGCGCAGGCTCTTGGAGGATGGGAGAACGTATTAAAAGGCGTGGCTTTTTTCACTGCAGGTGCCTGGCTGGCGTCGATGGTAAAAGGATTTGGCGGTGCTAATACCGAAGCGGGGAAACTGTCAAAAAACCTGAAAGGCATTGCGAACATGGGGGTGATAACCGTCACGATCTCCGTGCTGTTCGATCTCATGAAGCGCGTTAATAACCTGCATGATGAAGCCGCAAAACAGAACACGGATGTAGGAACTCTGCTGGTTAACAAAAGCAAGCAGGCTGACTCAGATCGTGGCTATCAGGGCTTTATCCCAAGACTTAAAGAACTGCTTGGCATGGACCAGAGTGCAGATACAAGTAAACCCCTTCTGCAGTCTCAAAAGGGGCAGCAGGGGGAACTGAAGGTTTCTTTCGAAAATGCTCCTCCCGGAATGCGCGTTGAGCCAGCTGGTAATTCACTACCCTGGCTTAACTTTGATGTCGGCTATAACCGCTTCTCAAACCAGTAACCCGCACCGGCGGGTTTTTTATTGCCCGGAGATTGCATGAGCTGGAAAGATAATCTGCAGGATGCCTCGCTGCGGGGCATCGCGTTTAAGGTAGAAGAAGATGAGGCCACATTTGGCCGCCGGGTGCAGGTTCATGAGTACCCCAATCGCGATAAACCGTGGGCGGAAGATTTAGGCAGGGCAACGCGTCGCTTCAGCGTTCAGGCCTATCTGATAGGTGATGACTTCTTTGAGCAGCGTAACCGGTTGATTGAAGCCATTGAAAAGCCGGGGGCGTGCACGCTGATTCATCCCTACTACGGTGAAATGAACGTGGTTGTGGACGATGCCGTGCGTGTCAGTCATTCGCAGAGCGAAGGGCGCATGTGTCGCGTCAGTTTTAGCTTCGTTGAGTCCGGCGAGCTGTCTTTTCCTACGGCAGGGCTGGCAACGGGCCAGAAATTGTCCTCATCCGTTTCATTCCTGGATGATGCGATATCGTCTGCTTTCAGCGCGTTCGGAATGGATGGCTTGCCTGACTTTTTGCAAAGTGGCGTTCTGGATGATGCGACGGACATGTTCAATAACGTTACCGATGCCTTTCAGTATGTCGACTCAGGTGTAAGTGCCGCCTCACGACTCATGCAGGGTGATCTGTCCGTACTGCTTCAGCCGCCGTCAAGTGGAATGAATTTTGTAAACAGGCTGCAGACCATGTGGCGCGCGGGTTCAAAACTCTCAGGCAACGCTTCGGATCTGATGTCGATGATCAGAGGGTTAACAGGCGTCACGCTTGACAGTGGATTGGCTCCGCGCGGCGTCTGGAAAACTGACAGTAAAACCACTCAGGCGCAGTCCACACAGCGTAATTATGTGGCTCAGGCCGTCAGAACTACTGCTATCAGTGAAGCGGCCTATGCGGTGACAAGTCTGCCACAGCCAGCAAACCGGACTGTCACGCGCCAGCAGGACCCGCAGCAGCCGGTCACAGTATCGCATCCTGCCGTCAGCAATATACGTTCTGATTCAGGCAACGCGGTTTCAGATTCGGACACCACAGCGACAGCCACAGTTTCGGCCTCTTCCGGCGTAACCACCTCTCTTGATAACAGCACTGTTATTTCATGGGATGACCTTGCGCAGGTGCGAGACAGCCTCAACGAGGCCATTGATCGTGAGATGGAGCGCGTCTCAGATGATGGGCTTTATCAGGCGCTGGTAACGGTGCGCACTGATGTGAACCGGGATATCTCAGCACGGCTTGAACAGATTGAGAGACTCACTGAAAAGACGCCTGCACAGGTAACGCCAGCCCTCGTTCTGGCGGCTGACTGGTATGACTCTGCCTCGCGGGCATCTGAAATAACGGCCCGTAACGGCATCCGACATCCCGGCTTCGTTCCGGTCAAAATTCTGAAGGTGCCGGCGCGATGAACAACACAGTAATTCTGCGGGTCAACGGTCAGGAATGGGGCGGATGGACATCGGTCCGCATCGCTGCTGGTATCGAACGTATTGCCCGCGACTTCACCGTTGAAATAACCCGAAGCTGGCCTGGCGATAATGACCAGGCCGCGCGGAGTAACCGCATTAAAAACGGCGATCTTGTGGAGGTGCTGATTGGCACCGATAAAGTGATGACGGGATACATTGAAGCTACTCCGGTCCGTTACGACGCACGCAGCATAAGTGTTGGCATATCCGGCCGCAGCAAAACGGCCGACCTGATCGACTGTGCGGCCACGCCGTCCCAGTATGCAGGCCGTACGCTTTCACAGGTCGCTGCAGAGCTGGCAAAGCCATTCAGTATCAGGGTGGTTGATGCAGGTGGCGCTTCGGGCGCACTGCAGGGTATTCAGGCAGACCAGGGCGAAACGGTCATGGATGTGCTGAATAAGATGCTCGGGCTTCAGCAGGCACTTGCTTATGACAATGAGCAGGGAGATCTGGTTATCGGCGGCATCGGCAGCCAGCAGGCCCACACCGCGCTGGTGCTGGGTGAAAACATTCTTTCCTGCGATACCGAAAAAAGCATTCGCGACCGCTTCAGTGATTATCAGGTCTCCGGCCAGCGAAAAGGGAATGATGATGACTTTGGTGAAGCAACAACGACGGCCATCAGAGCGAAGACGATTGACGGCGGCCTTAAACGTTATCGACCGATGCTTATCCGGCAGACCGGGAATGCGACGACAGCAACCTGCAGTGAACGTGCTGAGTTTGAAATGCGCCAGCGTGCCGCCCGTACCGATGAGGCCACCTATACCGTTCAGGGATGGCGACAGGGGGATGGCTCACTCTGGCGGCCTAATCAGCAGGTCATCGTGTTTGATCCCATTCTCGGCTTCAGTAATCGCCAGCTGATAATTGCTGAGGTGACCTATCAGCAGGATGAAAACGGCACAGTCACGGAGATTCGCGTAGGGCCGGCAGATGCCTACCTTCCCGAGCCGGAAAAGCCTGGCAAGCGTACGAAAAAGAAAGAAGAGGTGGATTTCTGATGGCCAATCCTTTTTCCGGCATCAGCCGGGGACTGTCAAACCTTCTGGCTCGCGCCGTTGTCCGCGGGCTGAATACGGCTACAAAATGCCAGATGCTTCAGATTGAGATGGCCGGCGGCGAGGGTAAGAGCGACATCGAGCACATGGAGCCGTATGGATTCACGGCTGCGCCGATTCTGGGGGCCGAGGCCGTAGCGGCTTATTTCGATGGCGATCGCTCGCATGGCGTGGTGCTGGTAGTTTCTGACCGGCGCTACCGCATCAAAGGCCTGAAGAGTGGCGAAGTTGCTGTTTATGACGATCAGGGACAATCGGTGACGCTGACCCGTTCCGGGATTGTCGTCGATGGGGCAGGTAAGCCGATCACCTTCATCAATGCGCCAAAGGCTCGATTTGAAATGGATATCGAGGCCACCGGCGAAATCAAAGATAAGTGCGACTCAGGCGGCCTGACGATGTCAGCAATGCGAGTGACATACAACGGTCACACCCATAAAGAGAATGGCGATGGCGGCGGCACAACTGACGCTACAACTCAAAAAATGGTGGCTTCATGATTATTGTCATCAATGGCATTCAGCGTGACGTAACGTGGCCGCCAGATCCTCTTACTCGCGCCGTGATTATCTCCCTGTTCTCCTGGCGAAAGTCCGAGCCCGACGATAACCCTGAGCAGGAAAACGGGTGGTGGGGCGACAGCTTCCCGACCGTCCAGAACGACCGTATCGGCTCACGACTTTACCTCCTCAGCCGCCAGACTCTCAACAATAAAACGCCACTGAAAGCCCGCGAATATATCAGCCAGGCGCTTCAGTGGCTGGTGGATGACGGCGTAGCGGCGCGGGTGGATGTGACGGCTGAGCGAACCGGGATTAAAACGCTAAGCGCCTCAGTGGTAATCAGCCAGAAAGACGGCAACCGCACGGCATTTTCCTTTAATGATTTATGGAGTGAACTCAATGGCTGACAGTGGATTTACCCGCCCGACACTCCCTCAGTTAATTACCGCAGTGCGCAGCGACATTCTTACCCGGCTGGCAGCTGATACGTCGCTGGCGGCGCTGAGACGCAATGATGCAGAGGTTTATGGCCGCGTACAGGCGGCAGCAGTTCATACCGTTTATGGCTATATCGACTATCTCGCACGCAACCTTCTGCCGGACCTTGCTGATGAGGACTGGCTGACGCGACATGCCAACATGAAGCGATGCCCGCGCAAATCAGCGACCGCCGCGACAGGTTTCGTGAGGTGGTCAGTAGCAAATGCAGGCATCACAATTCCGGCAGGGGTAACCATCCAGCGTGACGATTTGGTTTCATTCACGACTACAGCTGCGGCTACATCTGCGGGCGGCGTGCTTCGCATTCCTGTTGCCTGTGACGCAGCCGGTAAAGCCGGCAACACCGATGACGGACTTGCTATGCGCCTGGTCAGTCCGGTAACCGGCCTGACCTCTGCGGGTGTGGCGGACAGCATTCAGGGGGGAGCTGACGTTGAGGATTTGGAAGTCTGGCGGGCGCGTGTCATAGAGCGGTGTTACTGGACCCCACAGGGCGGCGCTGACGGTGACTACGAGGTGTGGGCTAAAGAAGTCGCGGGAATCACCCGCGCATGGACTTACCGTCATTGGAGCGGGCGCGGAACGGTAGGAGTGATGGTGGCAAACAGCGACCTGATTAATCCGATCCCCGATGCTGCCACTGTTGCTGCTGTGAAAACCCACATTGAACCACTGGCACCGGTAGCCGGGGCCGACATTTACGTATTCGCTCCCACTCCGCATGTCGTAAATTTCCAGATTCGCCTGAATCCTGACACATCTGAAACCCGATACGCAGTAGAGGCGGAGCTTCGGTCCATGATGCTGCGCGATGGCGGCCCTGAAAGCATCCTCAAACCATCACGCATCAGTGAGGCGATCAGTATTGCAACGGGGGAGTACAGCCACACGCTGGTAAGCCCGTCCGCTGATATCACGATCGGAAAAGGTGAAGTGGGCGTTGTGGGGGCGATTTCATGGACTTAACCGCGCAGTACCGGCAAATGCTTGGCGCATTACTTCCGCGCGGTCCTGCGTGGGATAGTGATGACCTGCTGCTTACCGGGCTCGCTCCTTCGCTGGCTGAGGTGCACGAGCGGGGTGATGCGCTCATGCTGGAAACCGATCCGCGTTCGGTAACAGAGCTTATGGACCGTTATGAGGCAATCAGCGGTCTTCCGGACAACTGCGCGCCACCCGGCGTCCAGACACTGCAGCAGCGCAGGCAGCGTCTGGATGCAAAGCTTAATCTCGCTGGCGGCATTAATGAGGCTTTCTATCTGTCGCAGCTGAAAGCGCTGGGCTACACCGGCGTCACGATCACCCGTTACAACAAGTCTCAGTTTACCTGTGTCTCTGACTGTACGGACTCACTCTACAGCGACGAGTGGCGGTATTACTGGCAGGTTAACATGCCGTCAGCTACGCAGATAACACCAATGGCGGCAATCAGCAGCTGCACTGAAAGCATAAGATCGTGGGGCGACACTATCGCAGAGTGCGTCCTCAGCAAGCTTTCCCCATCACACACCTACGTTATTTTTAAATACCCGGAGTAACCATGCATCGTATTGATACATCCACCGCCCAGAAAGACAAATTCGGTGCCGGAAAAAACGGCTTTACGGGCGGAAATCCGCAGACGGGAGAGCTACCAACGGCGCTCAATGCGGAATTCTTTGACTCTGTTCAGGAAGAGATCGCATCGATTATTGAAGCGGCCGGCATCACCCTGTCCAGTGCAAGCAATAACCAGCTTCTCGCCGCTGTTAAAGGTCTTGTAGGCCCTGGACGACTTCTGAATGTTCAGGTTTTTTATAATTCTGGCGTATACACAGCGACACCCGGAACGAAAAAGGTAATCGTTGAAATGATTGGCGGCGGTGGCGGCAGCGCCGGGGCTCGCGCTGCTGGCGCTGGGCAGGTGTCAGTTGGCGGTCCGGGTGGGGCCGGATCTTACGGCAAGGGACAGTTTACTTCCAACTTTAACGGCGTTTTGGTAACAGTGGGCGGCAAAGGCCAGGGGGGTACCGTCTCAGGGGCGTATGCTACTGACGGGGGCTGGTCGTCTTTCGGCAGTCTTCTTACGGCGGCGGGCGGTTCAGCAGGGCAGCCAGCTGGGCCCACGAATAACTTCCCTTTTTCTACGGTAGCCGCGGTTGTTTCTGCTGGCGCTAATGGTGCAAATATAGTGGGTACGCCTGGTCAAGGCACATTACCTTCAGTCGTTGTAGGCGCATCAAGTGTTATCGAAGGTCCGGGCGGTTCCTCTCAATTTGGATCGGGTGGTTTTATCACCGCGTTCAACGCTAAAGGTGTTAACGGATCGGGATTTGGGTCTGGCGGAGGACCATCAAAAGTAAACGGCGGGAATGCCGCTGTAGCTGGTGGGGATGGATCTCAGGGCCTTGTAATTGTATGGGAGTACGCATAATGAAATCATGGGCATTAATTAAGGATGGTGTGGTAATCAACACCTTCTTATGGGATGGAGAAGGCGAATATCAGCATGAGGAAGGAACCTTGCTGGTTGAATATGATGATAGCAACATTGCAGGTCCTGGATATCTGTTTGACGGCAAGTCATTTTCACGACCTCCGCTTACAGATGAGGAGCAGGCTATCATTGATCAACAAAGTATCGAGTCTATTAGCTCTATGAAACAAGGAATGATAGACGAGGCCACGCTGAATATTTCAATCCTGCAGGACGCGGTTGATCTGGAAATGGCAACTGACGAAGAAAAAGAGAGCCTTACAGCATGGAAGAAATACAGGGTATTACTCAGCCGGGTTGACATTTCTTCGGCTGAAATTTCATGGCCACAAAAACCCTGAAAGAAAGGGCAGGATTCAGCCTGCCCCGATTTATGATCTAGTCTTTAATAGCTCTGAGTTTTTCTGTAACGTTAATTACCGTGCAGTTTTCAGAGCAGGGGTTATGCCCGCCAGGCAGAACAGCTGCATCTGTTCGCTCGCTACTGACTTTAAAGTTGTATCCCATTTCCTTTTTAACGGCATCAGCAAGCCCAGAAATAGCCCAAGATATCTGAATTGATGGAGCGCCGATTTCATCATATTTAGTTGGGGAGAATACATTCCATTCAGGGTTAGATACATCGAACATCAAGTATCCTTTATAGTCCCTTGAGATTTTTTCTTTGATTGCTGATTTAAGAACTATTATTTCCTGGTCGAACTGTTTAACAAAGTTTGTATATATAAAACTATTGCAACTTATTATGGCGTAAGCGGCACATAATGACATCATGACGTTTCTGAACTGTAGCCTTGCAGTAAATTTTGAAATGCTAAATGCCAGCAAAACACCAACGCAAAGCCCGAGGCTAACAAGTGAACGATACGAAACCCACCCTTCAGCAATGATTAGGTTAGGGGAAAAGCTACCAGCCAGAATCGCAACTGCTAAAATGGCCTTTTTAACTCCATCTCTCTGGATGGAAATAAATAAAAATGAAAGAATGAAGAGCAGCAGGGAGGCTGTAAAATAAAATGGAGTATGAAAAATAGAGTAGTTGGATACAGCATCATGAAAGGGTTTGTCAAAAAACCAAACGACCTTTTCCTTCAGTGAGTTGGCTAAGGCGCTACGCGGAAAGCTGTTACCATAAACAATTACTGGTACAAACTTAGACAAGATCAGAGATGACATCATGCCGCAGGCTATAACAATCACATCTTTGAAAATCTTTTTATATTTTAACTGAGAATCATTCAAGCAGTTATCTATCAGCATAAATAGCGCAAACGCCATCCCGGTTGGCTGATAAATCGCAAACGATAATGCAAGAAGAACTACAGACGACACAAACCTTGAGATTTCCCTCAGTTTAGTACAGTAATTTAGTGTCGAGTATGATGCCCCAGCCAGTAATATTGATGTGGCAAACGGAAAGCACGTTGCCCATGCACCAAAAAGAGCTATTGAAGGTAGGCAGCACAGCAGAACAGGTGTAACGCACCATGCCATTACCCCGCCAGGGAATTGGGCCCTCTTAAGAAAGAAGAATAAATAACACCCTAGCGATATTATGCTAAGTACGGATACTACTCTGAATAATGTGAAGTCTGGCGTGCTTCCTATGAAGTTCTGGGCAATATAACGCAGGGCTGCATATAGCGGCCTTCCAGACATTACATCCCATTTGATCAGATTTGTATGGGATAAATTTGCTGCAAAATACGTTGAGTAATCATCAGAGAACCCGTACGTACCAATATAGGCAGGGCTATATGCCGCCAATAGCGCAACAATAATGAATATTATTGCGGACATGTCGCGAAGAAATGGTTGTTTTTCAGTGTTCATGTTTAAGGCCGTTCATCCTTGTAAAATGAGGGGCTAGTTAGCTCCAATTTTTAACGAAGGTATAATGTCACTCATGAATTTACATCTCAACAAAAACATCGTCGTCATGACTGATACCCATGCAGATATGCGACATTGTGGGGCGGGTGATATGAGTTGGCTCTCCCGGAGGCGGCTACAGGTGGCAGCCAAGAAAAAAGCCCGGCGACCGGGCAATGACTCAGCCGCGCCTCTCTGAGCTGGCTACGGGGTGGGTAATTTGAGGTTAGTCACCCATAAACGAACCTTTGATGGAATGGGCGCGTGCAGTCATATTGGCTGTATTCGCTCGTCCCACTGATTTTTCACATTACCGATGGCATGCGTAACGGAGTGCCATAGAAATTTCTGTCCTGGAGTTTTGATCCCGAAGATTTCCCGACGGCGCCACGAAACCAATGGCAACTAATTGATCTTCAATGATTGCAATAGAAAGTATTGATAGGTGATATTAAGTGGTTTTTCGAAGGTAACTGATTGAATTGTAATATTAATTTTGCATTGCATTGTAAACAGGAATCGTATTCGGTCTCTTTTTATCTGTCGAATACGATGCCGTCCAGGGCAAAACACTGCGTGTCGCATGCTGTATTCTTCCCAAACCATACCATACTCCGCCCCTCAATCGTCCAGGCTTTTTTGCTGCTATTGTTAAATTATTATAAGGGCGATCGCTCTATCCGGGAGGTCGAATGGAACACCCTGATGCTGTCTACCAGAGAATAGAAGGTACGCGTTGGCGCCACGTCTGGGTGGTGGGGGATCTCCACGGCTGTTTTTCCATGTTGATGTCTAAATTGCGCCAGTGCCGTTTTGATCCGTGGCAGGATCTGCTGGTTTCAGTCGGTGATGTGATTGACCGTGGACCAGACAGTTTGCGCTGTCTGGTGTTATTGCGTAAAAACTGGATGGTAGCGGTCAGGGGGAATCATGAGCAGATGGCGCTGGATGCGCTGACAACGGGAGAACAGTTGCTGTGGCAAATGAACGGGGGAGAGTGGTTTACCCATGCCGTGCAACCGGCGGCGAGGCATGCGCTTGAGGCGTGTCAGCAATTACCCTGGATTGTGGAACTGCGCTGTCAGAATGGTGTGCACGTTATTGCCCATGCCGATTACCCGGATGATGAATATCAATGGCAAAAGCATGTCGATTTACAGCGGGTATTGTGGGATCGCTCGCGGTTGATGAACAAAAGTGGCGGAATTGGTGGCGCGGACCATTTCTGGTTTGGTCATACGCCGCTGCGCCATCGTCTGGACGTTGATAACCTGCACTATATCGATACCGGTGCGGTATTCGGCGGCGAGCTAACGATGGTGCAATTACAATAATCAAAAATCGCTATATTCCTGCGCAGGTCGCCAGAAGCTGTCGATGTAGCCATCTGCTGGCAGGCATCCGCCATTGCGAATCCGCTGATCGTCCATCGAAATAAGGCACTGCTGTTCCGTATTGTAGACATCGACCACGATGTCTTCACAACCGCCATCCAGGTAGCAAACAAAAAGAACCAGCGTGAACATTCCATCCCCAAATTATACTGCCGTACCGATAGTGTAGAAGAGGTTACTGCGTGGGGGAAATGAAGACATAAATAACCCGTCTGGCGACGGGTTCTTTTTGAATCAGGCAAAACGCATGATCCAGGCATCTGACTTACGATCGTAGTGCTCGCGGAATAGAACAGAATGTTCGCCATTAAGGAGGGCCGGGACGCTGGTATCGGCATCCCAGGCGTCCAGTTGCATACATAAATCCGGATCGGATTTACACGGAATGGTTAACGTTCGGTCTCCCGGCGATTCGCCGTGTAACTCGGCGTCGTCGATTTCAAAAGCGCCAATGCGCACACTGGTTTTCATCATCGTGCTCTCCGTCAATTTGCTGGTTGTGGTACGACCAGTTAGGCCGTCCATTTTTCAGCGTAGTCAACGTGAGCAAAAGCGCCAGTAAAAACGTGCGTTATCCTGTAAAGAGTTTGCCATCCCGGACAAGATCGCGTGGATAGCTGTTCTTCAACCGTGAACCAATCCGTTTTGCCAGCCCAATCGGCTGGTGCTGGAAGGTGACCAGCACGTCGTCGCTGGCAGGCGCGGTCTGCGGGTAGACATCTCTGCCGCGATACCACTCTTCTGCTTCTTCAAGGTTCAGTTCGAACGCGTTGCGGTGATGTGGGTTGGCGAGAGCGATGACGGCCTCATGTTGCCAGCGGTACCCTTTATTGTGGGTTTCAGCCAGCTTAATCCCGAGGCGGGAAAACCGCACTTTACCAATCAGTGATTCAATCTCAACAGGGAATAACCAGACTTCTTTATCACGCTGCCAGAGGCGCAGATTGTCTTCCCATTGTAATCCGCTGGCGTTTGCCGCCGCGGTGATTTGTGCGGTTTCACGACCTTTCAATGGGCTGAACGGGAAATTGCCGACCTTATATTTAGGGGCAGGCAGAGGAGGGATAGCGGCTGTTTTTCGCAAACGGGCAACAAAGAATCCTTCGCAGTCGTAAATTTGCGGGAAGACATGCAGAAAACCTTCTGGCGTCAGCGCACGTTCAGCATCCGGGAATAAATCACCTAATGGGAGAAACTCCACGGCGTCTGGATAGATTTCTAGCAGCCACTGCATGACGAGTTCATTTTCATCACGGTTTAGCGTACAGGTGGAATACACCAGCGTGCCGCCAGGGCGTAAAGCATGAAATGCGCTGTCGAGCAGTTCGCGCTGGGTGGCGGCAATCTCAAGATTACTGGCGACGGACCAGTTTTTCAGCGCATCGGGATCTTTACGCACCACGCCTTCACCGGAGCACGGTGCGTCCAGTAGGATGGCATCGAAAGATTCTGGCAACGCTGCGCCAAATACGCGTCCGTCAAAGTGGGTGAGGGCAACGTTAGCGATCCCACAGCGGCTGATATTGGCATGCAGCACTTTAACGCGACTGGCGGAAAACTCATTGGCCAGGATCGCGCCCTTATTCTTCATTTTTGCGGCGATTTGCGTGGTTTTTGAACCCGGCGCGGCGGCTACGTCCATCACCCGATCCGGAGTATTCCCTTCGGCAAACAGCGCGGCAACCGGCAGCATTGAACTGGCTTCCTGAATATAAAACAGCCCACTTAAATGCTCGGCGGTGCTGCCCAGTGGGACTGACTGCTCTTCGTCACGCTCGATCCAGAACCCTTCTTCACACCAGGGGATCGGCGTGAGCGACCAGCCGTAAGGTGCCGTTAAGGCGAGGAAATCGGCAACGGAGATTTTCAGCGTATTGACACGAATGCTGCGTCGTAACGGACGCTGGCAGGCGGCGAGAAAATCATCGAAAGAGAGCGTGGAAGGCATTGCTTCCCGCATTTGAGTCAGAAAGGCGTCAGGAAAATAAGCCACTTGGTACCACCGGAAAAAAAACAGGCGCGCAGTGTAGCATATTTGCTCCGGCGCGAGTACGCCGGAGCAGGAGGGTCATTAACGCGGCAGGGCTGTTCCCCATTCACGCCACTCTTTGGGTTCGCTTTCCAGCAACAGGAAGTGTTTTCCAGCCTGTGCTTTTGGTGCCAGTGGCGTACCCGGTGGAGTGGCGAAGGCAATACCGCCGCGAATGAACTGATTAAAGGTCCCGGTTTTCACCACGCCGCCGGTCAGGCCGAAGTCGAGGTTGTAGCCGGACGCCAGCCAGAACACGGAGTTATTACGCACCAGATGCTGATAGCGCTGGCTGATGCGCATGGCAATCATCACGCGGTCAGAAAGCGAACCCAGCGTCAGCCCGGTGACGGTACCCACCTCGATACCTCTGAACAGAACCGGAGTGCCGATATTCAGCGACCCGGCTTCCGGCGCTTCGACCACGATGCTCAGGCCATCAAGATAACGCGAGTCGGTAATAGTGGCTTCCTGTAGCTCAAAATCACGGCGTGGATTCCCGCGACCCGGCTCCACGTTAATATAAGGCTGCAAAATGGTATCGAGGTGCTCCACGCCTGCCGCAGAGATTTGCGGGGTAATTACCGAGAAGCGTGTCCCGCTACGCGCAAAAGTCTGGACATATTCCGGGTACAGTACCGCTTTCGCCTGCACTTCATTGCGTGCGGTGATGAGTTCCAGGGTTTGGATCTGACCAATATCGATGCCAAGATAGCGAATTGGCATGCCCGCGGCGAGCTTACCGGCGTCAAAGGCGTGCAGGGTAATTTGGCCGCCTACCGCTCGTGCGGCGGTTTCAGAGGCGTACAGAATCCGCTTGTCACCTTTACGTTGGCTGGCGCTGGCACCACTCAGGTTGTCGAAGCTAATTGCCCCTTTTAGCGCGCGAGACAACGGAGAAGCCTGTACGGTCAGTCCGCTACCGTTAAGTTGAACTTTTGCGCCGCCTTCTGCCCAGAACACGCTGTTGTTGGTTAACAGATTGCGGTATTCCGGTTTGATGTGCAGGTCGATATCAAACGCATCGGCGCGAGGGCGCACGCTAATCACTTCACCCACTTCGAATTTACGGTACAGCACCACTGAACCGGCCTGAACGTCAGGCAACGTTTCGGCGCGCAGGCTGAGCGTGGTGGTCGGCAGATCGCTCAGGCTGTTTTCAATCGCTTTCTCCAGGTTGGCATAAAGCGGATAGCTGGTTTTCATTTCACCTTTGGTGCCGGGTAAAATACGAATACCGCCGCTAATCCATTCGCTGGCGCTGGCTCCTAAGAACTCCACGCCGTCAATGCCTACTTTGACGTCAACCCGACTGTTGACCACAAATTTGCTGTCACCTTGTACCAGGTCGCGATGCTGGGGTTCGATGGCAACAGTAAAGGAAACGCCTTTGCTGGACAGCGTACGTTCAATCACTTGTCCAACCTGGACACCATGCAGGATCAACGGTTGACCCGCCTCAATGCCGTAGCTTTCCGGTGCAGTCAGGGTGAGCGTCATCACACCTGGATCGTGCAGTAAAGATTTTTCGCCGGGAACCACCACAAACTGACTGCGAGGTTCGCCCTCGCCGGGGACCAGTTCGAAGGTTTTACCGGTTAACAGCGAACTGAGGTTCGCATCGCTCAACGACAATTTGGGGCTGTGCAGCTCAATGCGCGTATTGTCCCGCAGCAACGAGACGACGCTCGGATCCACCGTCATTTCGCCGGTGACTTTGCCTCCTGGGATAAGTTCCAGTTTTGTCAGTTCACCGACCTCCAGGCCCTGGTACATCAGCGATGTGGACCCTGCTTTTAGCCCATCGCCGCTGGGTAATTCCAGCTTGACGATCACGCCGCGCTGGCTGTGGGCGAGGTCTTGATACAGACCAAATGTATCGTCGGCAACAGCGGGCTGTGAATCTTCCGGTGAGTCAAAGGCGATGGCACCATTCACCAGTGCGGCCAGACTTTCCAGCTTAACCTTCGCCCCACTGAGGCTGATATCCGCATTGACCCCAGACACGTTCCAAAAACGGCTGCCTTTTTTGACCAGATTAGTAAATCGGCGCTCAATGAGCACATCGATGGTTACGCCCTGATTATTGGGGTTAATGGTGTAGTCATATACCCTGCCTACCGGTATTTTGCGGAAATATACCAGCGAGCCGCTGTTCAGGGAGCCGAGGTCAGGTGCATGCAGATGCAACATTAAATCGCCGTTATTCAGGCGATACTTGGGCTGCGTATCCAGGGCGACGAAATGATCTCTCGGCTCTCCGGTTCCGGGCATCATTCCGATATAGTTTCCGCCAACCAGTGCGTCGAGGCCGGAAACGCCTGCCAGCGAGGCTTTTGGCGTCACCAGCCAGAACTGCGTATCTTTACGCAGGGCATCTTTCATGCTGGCCTTGATGCTGACGCGAACTTCAATCTTGCGCAGATTTTTGCTGAGACTGATATCCTGCACCGTGCCAACTTCGACACCCTGATAGCGAACAGGCGTCCGGCCCGGCACAATACCATCTGCAGACATAAAGTCGATGGTAACGGTGTTGCCGCGGTCTTCATAGCTTCCCCAGATCAGCCACCCGGCGATCATCAGGGCGATGAACGGTAGCAGCCAGAATGGAGAAATGCGGCGTTTTGTTTTAATCTGCGCTTCAGTCTGCGAAGCGGGCGTTTCCTGACTCATGTGCATCCCAAAGTAAGCGGCTGTCCAGCCATTCCACAGCAAGAATAGTCAAAATTACCGCTGCGCCGAAATAAAACGCAGCCGGTCCCATAGTAAAAGCCAGTATCTGGTCGCGATTAATCAGCGACATGGTTAAGGCAATAACAAACAGATCCAACATTGACCAGCGGCCAATCCACGTCACTATGCGCAGTAGCAGAATGCGCGTGCGTAAGCCCTGTTCACATTTAAATTGGATGCTAATCAATAGGGTAAGCATCACGATCACTTTGGTGAAAGGCACCAAAATACTGGCGATAAAGACGATTGCCGCGACACCAACATTGCTGCTTGCCAGCGACATAATGCCGGACAGGATTGTGTCTTCCTGCCGGGATCCGTTAACGTAAATAACCGAGATGGGCAGCAGATTAGCAGGCAGCAGCAGGACAATCGAGGCCAGCAGCGCGGCCCAGCACTTTTGTATGCTTTGATTCCTGCGCCAGCGCAACGGAATATGGCAACGCGGGCAGCGACTGCGGGTGTCCGGATAGCCTGTAAAATGGCAGCCGAGGCATACGCGAAGCTGTTCATCGGGGCGCCGTGCGGGTCTTTGCGGGTAAAAACGGTCCCACAACTGTTCCACGTTGAGGTGCGACAGCGTCAGAATACTGAGGATCACCAGCGCAAGAAAAGCATACAGCCCCACGCCTGGCAGCAGAAAAGCGTAGTCCTGCACTTTGATCGACGCGACGCCGATACCGACCAGGTAAATGTCGAGCATGACCCACTCTTTGAGCCTTTCCAGCATCAGCAGGACCGGGCGCAGGTTCATACCGAGAATGTTGCCTAACCACAGATAAGCAATGGAAGAGACAAGTATTATCGGCGCGCCCATCACGCAAAAGAGCACGAAGGAGGCGGTGAGTGGATCACCCTGGCGGGTCATTTGCCAGATCCCCTGAACCACATTGGCGTCAATACGAATGCCTAATAAAAAGATGTGTAACAGCGGCTCTCCCCAGGCAAAAGGCATCAGCAGCAGCATGGTGAAGGCCATTGCTGCCAGCCGTGTTAATGACCAGTCGCGTCCGTCACGAATTTTTGCCTGACAGCGGGGACAGTATGCACTTTGGTGCGAACGCATTTTCGGCAAGCTAAATAGCATGTCGCATTCGGGGCAACGCTGGTAGTGCGCACGGGGTAGCGCCTCACCGACGGACCTGATCGCTATTTTTTTGGATGGCTTGATGCGTGGAGTATTTAGGGCCATGTATCGCGGATCAAAGTGTTAGAGTAATGTTATCTTAACCCATGACGGGAATGATCTTGAGCATTAACGCATTTAATGTTTATTTTAGTAGGCTGCAGTTTTAAGTAAGACAACTAAGTGATTACATAATGAACAAAATAGAGCTATACACGGATCTGAACCGTGATTTTCGCGCATTGATGGCAGGTGAAACCAGTTTTCTGGCAACGTTGGCAAATACCAGCGCCTTGTTGTACGAACGTCTTTCAGAAGTGAACTGGGCTGGTTTTTATCTGCTCGAAAACGACACGCTGGTGCTCGGTCCCTTCCAGGGAAAGATCGCCTGTGTGCGTATCCCTGTTGGGCGTGGCGTGTGTGGTACAGCGGTGGCGCAGAACCAGGTTCAGCGCATTGAAGACGTTCACAACTTTGACGGGCACATTGCTTGCGATGCCGCCAGCAATGCTGAAATCGTCCTGCCAATCATGGTTGAAAATCAGATAATCGGCGTGCTGGATATTGATAGCACAGCGTTTGGCCGCTTTACTGAAGAGGATGAACAGGGGCTGCGTACGCTTGTGGCACAGCTTGAAACCGTGCTTGCAATGACGGATTACAAAAAATTCTTTGCGACCGTCGCAGGATAATCAACGGATAACGTAGCAATTACTGATGACGTCATTATAATGACGCCTGTTCATGCCTGCGCTTGTTGGCTACGTCCGTTGTAATCAGGAAATTTCATGGAAAATCAACCTAAGTTGAATAGCAGTAAAGAAGTTATCGCGTTTCTGGCCGAACGCTTCCCGCAATGTTTTAGTGCGGAAGGCGAAGCGCGCCCGCTGAAAATTGGCATTTTTCAGGATCTGGTAGAGCGTGTTGAGGGTGAAATGAACCTCAGCAAGACACAGCTTCGTTCTGCCTTACGTCTCTACACTTCAAGCTGGCGCTATCTGTATGGCGTTAAGTTGGGCGCAACGCGTGTCGATCTCGACGGCAACCCATGTGGTGAGCTGGATGAGCAACACGTCGAACATGCGCGCAAACAGCTTGAAGAAGCAAAAGCCCGCGTTCAGGCACAGCGTGCCGAGCAACAGGCGAAAAAACGCGAAGCGGCAGCTGCTGCGGGTGAAAAAGACGGCGCACCGCGTCGCGAGCGTAAGCCGCGTCCTGCTCCGCGTCGTAAAGAAGGTGCAGAGCGTAAACCTCGCGCTGAAAAACCGGCCGCTCAAGCACCGCGTGCTCCTCGCGAAGAACAGCATACCCCAGTGTCTGATATTTCAGTGCTGAAGGTAGGGCAGTCTTTAAAGGTGAAAGCAGGTAATAATGCGATGGATGCCACCGTATTAGAAATCACCAAAGATGGCGTCCGTGTACAGCTGAATTCGGGTATGTCTTTGATTGTACGCGCAGAACACTTGGTGTTCTGAAACGGAGGCCTGGCCTGGCATGAACACTTTTTTTAGGCTTACTGCGTTAGCTGGTCTGCTTGCATTAGCAGGCCAGGCACTCGCTGTGGAAGACATCACGCGTGCCGATCAACTCCCCATACTGAAGGAAGAAACGCAGCACGCGACGGTGAGCGAACGTGTCACATCGCGTTTTACGCGTTCTCATTATCGCCAGTTCGATCTGGATCAGGCGTTTTCGGCAAAAATTTTTGACCGCTATCTGAATCTGCTCGACTACAGCCATAACGTGCTGTTAGCGAGCGATATAGAGCAGTTTGCTAAAAAGAAAACCGTCATCGGTGATGAACTGCGCACGGGCAAGCTGGATGTCTTTTACGATCTCTACAATCTGGCGCAAAAGCGCCGGTTTGAACGTTACCAGTACGCGTTAAGCGTGCTGGCGCGTCCAATGGATTTCACCGGTAACGACACGTTTAACCTCGATCGCAGCAAGGCCCCATGGCCAAAAAGCGAAGCCGAGCTAAACGCATTGTGGGACGGTAAGGTTAAATTCGATGAACTTAGCCTGAAACTGACCGGTAAAACCGATGCTGAAATTCGTGAAACGCTGACCCGTCGTTACAAATTTGCTATTCGCCGTCTGGCGCAGACTAACAGTGAGGATGTGTTCTCACTGGCGATGACGGCGTTTGCGCGTGAAATCGATCCGCATACCAACTACCTGTCTCCGCGGAATACCGAACAGTTCAATACCGAAATGAGCCTGTCTCTGGAAGGTATTGGCGCGGTTCTGCAAATGGATGATGACTATACCGTTATTAATTCAATGGTAGCGGGTGGTCCGGCAGCCAAAAGCAAGGCGATAAGCGTAGGCGATCGTATTGTTGGTGTCGGCCAGGCTGGTAAAGGCGTCGTTGATGTGATTGGCTGGCGTCTCGATGACGTTGTCGCGCTGATCAAAGGACCAAAGGGTAGCAAGGTTCGCCTTGAAATCCTGCCTGCCGGTAAAGGCACCAAGACGCGTACCGTTACGCTAACGCGTGAACGTATTCGTCTGGAAGACCGTGCTGTTAAAATGTCGGTCAAAACCGTTGGCAAAGAAAAAGTCGGTGTGCTCGATATTCCCGGTTTCTACGTTGGCTTGACGGATGACGTTAAAGTTCAGCTGCAGAAGCTGGAAAAACAGAATGTCAGCAGCGTGATCATTGATTTGCGCACTAACGGTGGTGGTGCACTGACCGAAGCCGTATCGCTTTCCGGTCTGTTTATTCCTTCTGGCCCTGTTGTTCAGGTTCGCGACAATAACGGTAAAGTGCGCGAAGACAGTGATACCGACGGCGTTGTTTACTATAAAGGCCCGCTGGTGGTGCTGGTTGACCGTTTCAGTGCTTCTGCTTCTGAGATTTTTGCCGCGGCAATGCAGGATTACGGCCGTGCGTTAATCGTCGGGGAACCGACCTTTGGTAAAGGCACCGTGCAGCAGTACCGTTCTCTGAACCGTATCTACGATCAGATGCTGCGTCCGGAATGGCCAGCGCTGGGTTCCGTTCAGTACACTATCCAGAAATTCTACCGTGTTAACGGTGGCAGCACGCAACGTAAGGGCGTGACGCCGGATATCATCATGCCGACAGGTAATGAAGAAACTGAAACCGGTGAGAAGTTCGAAGATAACGCCTTACCGTGGGATAGCGTTGATGCTGCAACCTATGCGAAGTCAGATAATTTAACGCCGTTTGGTCCTGAATTACTGAAAGAACATAATGCGCGTATCGTTAAAGATCCTGAGTTCCAGTACATCATGAAGGATATTGCTCGTTTCAATGCCCTGAAAGATAAGCGCAACATCGCGTCTCTGAATTACGCTCAGCGTGAGAAAGAGAATAACGAAGATGATGCCCTGCGTCTGGCGCGTATCAACGATCGCTTGAAGCGTGAAGGTAAACCGCCGCTGAAGAAACTGGACGATCTGCCGAAGGATTACCAGGAGCCGGATCCGTATCTCGATGAGACGGTGAAAATAGCGCTCGACCTGGCGCGTCTTGAAAAAGACAAGCCAGCGGAACAGTCTGCGACCAAACAGTAATATCCAACAGGCACAAGAAATTGTGCCTGTTTTTTTAACAAGCGTATGAAGTCGTCAGTCTGATACGGTAAAATGTAAAGTTGTGTCTTTCTACTGACTTAGCACGTATGCATGCTTGAAAATAGCCGTAAGACCCATACGATATGGGTAATCGCATAGTGCGTTTTGTTAAATTGAGGTTAAAAGAAAATTATGATGCGAATCGCGCTCTTCCTGCTGACGAACCTGGCTGTGATGGTCGTTTTCGGGCTGGTATTGAGCCTGACAGGGATTCAGTCAAGCAGCGTTCAAGGCTTGTTGATTATGGCTCTGCTGTTTGGTTTTGGTGGTTCCTTTATTTCGCTGCTGATGTCCAAATGGATGGCGTTAAAGTCCGTTGGTGGGGAAGTAATTGAACAGCCCCGTAATGAAAGAGAACGCTGGCTGATGAATACTGTAGCAACTCAGGCTCGTCAGGCTGGGATCGCTATGCCGCAGGTGGCTATTTACCATGCGCCAGATATTAACGCGTTTGCGACCGGTGCTCGCCGGGATGCGTCGCTGGTGGCTGTCAGCACCGGCTTGTTGCAAAACATGAGTCCCGATGAAGCCGAAGCCGTTATCGCACATGAAATTAGCCACATTGCCAATGGCGATATGGTTACCATGACGCTGATCCAGGGCGTGGTGAACACCTTTGTTATCTTTATCTCACGTATTCTGGCGCAACTCGCCGCCGGCTTTATGGGCGGAAACCGTGAAGAAGGTGAGGGTAGCAACGGCAACCCGCTAATCTATTTCGCGGTAGCGACGGTGCTGGAGCTGGTGTTTGGTATTCTGGCGAGCATTATTACCATGTGGTTCTCACGTCATCGTGAATTCCATGCGGATGCAGGCTCTGCCAAACTGGTGGGTCGTGAGAAAATGATTGCTGCGCTGCAGCGGCTGAAAACCAGCTATGAGCCGCAGGAAGCAACCAGCATGATGGCCTTCTGCATCAACGGTAAATCTAAGTCGCTGAGTGAACTGTTTATGACTCACCCGCCGCTGGATAAGCGTATTGAAGCGCTGCGCAGTGGGGAATACCTGAAATAACCCGCAGCAGGTTAAATAATGAAGAAGCGCGTCGTTAGACGCGCTTTTTTTACGCCTGAATCCGAGGTTGGGTGATCCGCAGTCCGCTGACAATAGCGGCAAGCGTCGCAAGAATGCCAGCCGCCAGCAGAGACATGTGGGTACCGCTGTCGCCAAACTGATTCAACATCAACGCCACTAACGCGGCACCGGTGCTTTGACCCAGTAAACGCGCCGTTCCCAGCATCCCGCTTGCGCCACCGCTGCGTTCACGCGGCGCGGAAGTGATGATGGTATGGTTGTTTGGTGACTGGAACAGACCAAAGCCAGCACCGCACAGGATCATCGGCCAGATAATATTGAAGTCCGACGGGGCGGAGGGCAGCAACACCAGAGAAAATAACCCGCACGCCATCACTACCATGCCTAATGCCCCTAAAAGCCCGGCGTGGACGCGTTCAATCAGGTAACCCGCCAGCGGTGCCATAACCATGGTGGCCAGCGGCCATGGGGTCAACAACAGACCTGTTTCAACTTCACTACGACCCAACACGGTTTGTAAAAAGAAGGGGAGAGAGACCATGGCCAACATTTGCGCGCAGAATGAACAGATCGAGGTGCCGATGGAGAGCGAAAAAAGCGGTATGCGCAGCAGATCAACCGGTAACAGCGGTACAGGTAGTGACAGCTGTCGACGGACAAAGAAATAGCCCACCACGAGAAGTCCCGCCAGTTCAGCCCCGATTAGCGTGAGTGACTGTCCCTGGGCAAACCCACTGAGTGCAGTTATCAGCAAACCGAACGTTAACGCATTCATCACCGCGCTGGGTAAATCAAAACGGGGTTTATTGCTGCGTGCAGCGTTTGCGGGCAAAAAGCGCATAGCCAGCAGTAGAGCAATAATCCCAAGCGGTACGTTAATCAAAAACAACCATTTCCATGAGGCAATGGAGAGGATCGCCGCGGCAATAGTCGGACCTGCAGCAGACGAGACCGCCACGATGAATGAATTAATACCCATTCCGCGCCCCAGTTGGCGTTGAGGGTAAATAAGCCGGATCAGCGCCGTATTCACGCTCATTAATGCGGCTCCGCCAAACCCTTGTGCCACACGCGCCAGCGTAAGCATCTGCAGGGAATCTGATAATGCGCAGAAGAGAGATGCGAGCAGAAAAACGACCAGTCCGCATTTATAAATACGTCGGTAGCCAAACATGTCGCCCAAAAAAGAAAATGAGAGTAGTGAAACCACTATCGCAATTTGATAGGCATTAACGACCCAGATTGAACTGGCGGGGGAGGCCTGAAGATCGGCGGCAATCGTCGGCAGGGCAACATTGGCAATTGCGCCATCCAGTACGGCCATCGAAATACCCATAATAATGGTTAATATTGCGCCATATCGTTGGGGCAGCGGCAGGCCATCGGCCTGAAATTTATCCATAGGAAGTCAATATTGTCGGAAATTATGATGAGAATAATAATTTTAGCATTGATATTCAGGTGTTATGTCGCAGATTTGTAACTAAGTGGGCAAAGATGGATTGCGAGCATCGGTACGTGAAATTATAATAAAAACCGGTTCTGATTTTTATAAAACACTCGTAATGAGGTGATAAATGGCTATCGCAGATCTGGATAAACAACCCGATTCTGTTTCTTCCGTGCTGAAGGTTTTTGGCATTCTGCAGGCGCTGGGTGAAGAGCGCGAAATTGGTATAACCGAATTGTCGCAACGCGTCATGATGTCTAAAAGCACCGTTTATCGCTTTTTACAGACCATGAAAACGCTGGGTTATGTGGCACAGGAAGGTGAGTCTGAGAAATACTCTCTGACCCTGAAACTGTTTGAACTGGGCGCTCGCGCGTTGCAAAACGTCGATCTGATCCGTAGCGCTGATATTCAGATGCGTGAACTGTCGCGTTTAACTAAAGAGACGGTCCACCTCGGTGCGCTGGACGAAGACAGCATTGTCTACATCCATAAAATCGACTCGATGTACAATTTACGCATGTATTCTCGCGTAGGACGTCGTAACCCGTTATACAGCACGGCGATCGGTAAAGTACTGCTGGCATGGCGTGACCGTGACGAAGTAAAACAGATTCTTGAAGGCGTGGAATACAAACGCAGCACCGACCGTACGATCACCAGCACTGATGAGTTGCTGCTGCTGCTGGATAAAGTGCGTGAGCAAGGCTACGGTGAAGACAACGAAGAGCAGGAAGAAGGACTGCGCTGCATCGGCGTTCCGGTCTTTGATCGTTTCGGTGTGGTCATCGCAGGTTTGAGTATTTCATTCCCGACTCTGCGTTTTTCTGAAGAGCGTTTACACGAATATGTCGAAATGCTGCACACGGCTGCGCGAAAAATTTCAGAACAAATGGGTTATAACGATTATCCATTCTGATTTGATTTATACGCAATAGGTCAAAAGCCCCAGGTATTTTGTACCGGGGCTTTTTAAATGAGCAAAATTAATACAAGCCGACACCAATAACAGGTAATTTTCTTGCTTCAATATTAACCGTTATCGACAATGACGGTGCTTTTCCTTAACAGGGGACAGTCCGACAAGCCGATGATACCGCTGCTGGTATGTACGTACTGTGCGGTGCTGGTGCCCCGTGCCGTCAGGTACTTGCATTGCAGACCCAGTCCTGCTGCGTTCTCCTTACTCCCTATCAGCACGCCATAGCCACTCAGTAATAAACCAATCCAAACCAGAGCCAGCAATACAATTGCGCGAATAATCAGACGCATTACAACCTCTTATCTTTTCTCGTTATTATAAGATTAGCTTGTACACTGAATGAAACAAGTGAATCATTCCTAAAAATATTTATGCCGCTAAGGTTAACGTTGGGTTTAGGTAACGCATGATAATTTAGTCGCATAAGATGTGGATTCGGAGAGTGGAGTTGGAGTGAAAAAAATTCGGTGGGTGGTGCTGATCATTGTCGTACTGGTATGCATACTGATGTGGGCGCAGGTGTTCAACATCATGTGCGATCAGGACGTACAATTTTTCAACGGAATTTGTGCCATCAATAAATTTATTCCCTGGTAAGCGCATTTTAGCAACAGTTGATTACCTTCTTGTGCGGCAGTGGTAAACTACGCTGTCTACATTGAGGTGGTAAAATGAACGAAGTTTTGAACTCTGGCGCGCTAAGTTTTGCGTCTTTAGTGGTATCGGTGGTGGTTCTGGTTATCGGGCTTGTGCTGTGGTTCTTCATCAATCGGGCAAGCTCACGAACTAATGAGCAGATCGAGTTACTTGAAGCGTTGTTAGATCAACAAAAACGACAGAACGCATTGCTTCGTCGTCTTTGTGAAGCTAACGAACCTGAAAAAGCCGCAGAACCTGCAGTGAAAAACCAGGATGAAGATGAAAGTATCATTCGCCTGGTAGCAGAACGTTAGTCAACTGAAAGACAGGGTGGGCGTCTGATGACGCTGTTCTCAGATATTCCATCCTGTCGTTAACCCTGTCATATCATTTTCTTCTGCGACCTCCACGCGGTTCGCGCGGTGAACTGTCGATAACGTTCTTCCATCAATTCATGTTGGCCGATTAATTCTGTGCCTGTACGTGGTGTTAAATATAATTACCCATACGTTAATAATATGATTATGCCATTTTTGTGATAGTGATCGTTTTTATTATCAGCGAAACGTTTCTCTTACTTTTTTTGTGCTTTGTCATCATTCTTTCATTATTTTTCTGCAAAACCAGAAGACGGATCTCATTTTTACCGTTGTGACAAATTATGCATTACTAAGCATAAAAAATGATATTCAGCACACGGTGCATCAGTGAGTCTGGAACAACCTCACAAGGTGAGCTATGGTAGACATGTCGCGGCTGCTGCGTATGCCAGCCGGGGCAGGGCGGGAGCGGTGAGAATATATCCAGACTCGGTCTGGCGCATAACTGTGCAGTTGTCGTGAGATGAACTTCGGGATTTGTGCGACCGATCGAGACACGTTTAAAAATGGCTTGCCATTATTATCGTTGTATGTGATAACACGTTTTGGGTTAAACGAGGTACAGTTCTGTTTATGTGTGGCATTTTCAGTAAAGAAGTCCTGAGTAAACACGTTGACGTTGAATACCGCTTCTCTGCCGAACCTTATATTAGTGCCTCAAGCAGTAATGTCTCAGTTTTATCTATGTTATGCCTGCGGGCGAAGAAAATACTCTAAGGAATTTTGCAAATGGCAAAGATTAAAGGTCAAGTTAAGTGGTTCAACGAGTCTAAAGGTTTTGGTTTCATTACTCCTGCTGATGGCAGCAAAGATGTGTTCGTACACTTCTCTGCAATCCAGGGTAACGGCTTCAAAACTCTGGCTGAAGGCCAGAACGTTGAGTTCGAAATTCAGGACGGCCAGAAAGGTCCGGCTGCTGTTAACGTAACAGCTATCTGATCGAAACCACTGATTTGAAGCGCTCAGGCGCAGCAATTTCAGATATAAAGCCTCGCATTTGCGGGGCTTTTTAATTCAGATTACGTCAAAGTATTTCAAAATGCCGTCCCATTAGCGCTTTGTTGCAAAGGCGTGATATTCGTAGCATTCTTTTCCCCGCTTTCTGTCGCTAATTCTCGTTAAATCAGTCACCTGAAAAACTATCTTGCTGGAGAACAGGTGAAAAAGAAAAACGACGGCGATGCACGCAATTTTACTCCCGTACGTTTTGCCCTGCTTTGCGCGGCAATTTTATTGAGTCTGGGGCTGCTCCTTGGCAGGGTTGCGTGGTTGCAAATCGTCACGCCGACCAGTCTGGTGAAGCAGGAGGACATGCGCTCATTACGTGAAGTAACGACGGCATCACCGCGTGGAATGATTACCGACAGAGAAGGGCGACCGTTGGCGGTGAGCGTACCGGTTAATGCTGTCTGGGCCGATCCTAAGACGATTATTAGCAAAGGTGGTGTCGGGTATAACGAGCGCTGGCAAGCGTTGGCAAAAACGTTGAATTTGTCGCTTAGCGCACTGGCGGAACGCGTTAATAGTAACCCCGCCGGACGGTTTATCTACCTGGCGCGCCAGATTTCACCCCAACAGGCGCAGTGGGTTGATAATCTGAATCTTCCGGGGATTAATCTTCGCGAAGAGTCCCGTCGTTTCTATCCCGCCGGTCACGTTGCCGCGAATTTGATTGGCTTCACCAATATTGATGGCCAGGGTATTGAAGGGGTAGAGAAAAGCTTCAATAGCCAGTTGATGGGCAAACCCGGCTCGCGGTTGGTGCGTAAAGACAAATTTGGTCATGTGATTGAGAACATCACGGAAGTGATGCCGGTACCCGCACATGAGTTGCAGCTCAGCATCGATGAACGCTTGCAGACGGTCACCGAGGATGCGCTGGACAATGCCGTGACGTGGAATAAAGCCGAGTCAGGGGCGGCGGTACTGATCAACATCGCCACTGGGGAAATATTGTCGATGGCGAGTTTCCCGGATTTCAACCCCAATAACCGCGACGGTGCGGTGCTGGACGATTTTCGTAACCGCGCGATCAGCGATACCTTTGAGCCAGGATCTACCGTTAAGCCGTTGGTGCTTATGACTGCCCTGCAACAGGGAATTGTACAGCCCGACAGCGTGATTGATACCCACCCCTTTAATCTTGACGGGCACCGTATTCGCGATGTTGGCTATTATCCTGAGTTGTCGCTGACGGGTATTTTGCAAAAATCGAGCGATACCGGCGTGTCACATTTATCATTAGCTATGCCCATTCAGCGATTGTTGGACACCTACAAGAGCTTTGGTTTTGGCGAACCGACAGGTCTAGGGTTGACTGGCGAAAGCAGCGGCTTAATGCCTCAGAGACGTTACTGGAGCAGTTTGGATCGCGCAACCTTTGCCTTCGGCTACGGATTAATGGTCACGCCGCTACAGTTGGCGCACGTTTACGCCACCATTGGCAGTTTTGGCATCTATCGACCGCTGTCCATCACCCGTATCGATCCGCCGGTAATAGGCCGACGCGTCATGTCTGAGGCGTTAGTTCATCAGGTTGAGCATATGATGGAAAGCGTCGCGCTGCCCGGCGGTGGGGGAACAAAGGCTGCGGTACGAGATTATCGCGTGGCGGTAAAAACCGGGACGGCAAAGAAAATTGGCGATGACGGCAAATATGTCGATAAATACGTGGCATACACGGCGGGCGTGGCTCCGGCAAGCGATCCGAAGTTTGCGCTGGTGGTGGTTATCAACAACCCGCAAAATGGGGCGTATTACGGTGGTGCCGTATCGGCCCCCGTCTTTAGTCAGATAATGGGGGATGTGCTGCGTCTGGAAAACGTTAAACCGGATGGCATGCCCGCTGACTCGGAACACTTGCTGGTAATGCACGGTAATCACGACGTCTCTCCGGCGCTGTAAGTTATTTTCCCTGGGCGCAATTCGCGTTACACTTGCGCCCTGAAGCCATCTGCCGGAGTTGTCATGTTGTTTTCCTGTCCCCTTTGCCATCAGCCTCTTACTCAAGATAACAACAGTTTTGCCTGCCCTGGGCGGCATCAGTTTGATGTGGCGAAAGAAGGGTATGTCAACTTACTGCCTGTTCAACACAAACGCTCGCGCGATCCAGGTGACAGTGCGGAAATGATGCAGGCACGTCGGGAATTTCTCGATGCCGGCCACTATCAGCCGCTGCGTGAGGCGATTGTGAATGTTCTCCAGGAAACGTTAACGCCAGGTGACGCGGCGATTCTCGATATCGGCTGTGGGGAAGGGTATTACACGCACGCGTTTGCCGATGCGCTGGCAGGAAGTGTGACCTTTGGTCTGGATGTCTCGAAGGTGGCGATCAAGGCCGCAGCAAGGCGTTATCCGCAGGTGACATTTTGTGTTGCGTCAAGTCATCGGCTGCCTTTTGCTGATGCTTCAATGGATGCCATTGTCAGGATCTACGCCCCCTGTAAAGCTCAGGAGCTGGCGCGCGTGGTGAAGCCGGGTGGGTGGGTGATCACGGCCACGCCGGGCCCGCGCCATTTAATGGAGCTGAAAGGGCTGATTTACGATGAGGTGCGTTTGCATGCGCCACACACGGAACAGCTGGAAGGCTTTGCTCTGCAGCAGAGTATCGCATTGGGCTATCAGATGCAGCTTAGCGGTAGCGAGGCTGTGGCATTGCTGCAAATGACGCCTTTTGCCTGGCGGGCAAAACCGGAAGTCTGGGAAACGCTGGCGGGGAAAACGACATTTGACTGCCAGACAGACTTTAGTATTCATATCTGGCAGCGTGTGAATTAACCGTGGAAATGTGCCCAGAGGATCTGGGCACCGATACCAATTAGCACCACCCCGCCGAGAATTTCAGCACGTTTACCCAGCATGGGGCCGATAAAACGGCCGATCATCATCCCCAGCGTGGACATAATTAGCGTGGCGCAGCCGATAGCCAGCGCGGTGGCAATAATGTTCACCTGCAGGAAAGCCAGACCGACGCCGACGGCCATCGCATCGAGGCTGGTGGCAATGGCGGTGGTCACCAACAGCCAGAAACCGTGGCGACGCTGCGGCTCTTCATCTTCATCACCGTTATCACGGAAACCTTCGATTATCATTCGTCCACCGAGAAAAATCAGCAGGATGAAGGCAATCCAGTGGTTCCACTCGAGTACGAATTTACTCGCCAGCATGCCCATACCCCAACCAATCAGCGGGGTCAGCGTTTCGACAGCGCCGAAAATTAAGCCAGTACGCAGAGCTTCAGAGAATTTAGGTTTGTGTAGCGTAGCACCTTTACCAATTGATGCGGCGAATGCATCCATCGACATGCCGAAAGCGAGAAGAACAGTAGCGGTGAGATTCATAACAGCGTCCTGACCGGGGTATCCATTAAACACATCACTGCCCCCAGTAACCATGCACGCCCGAACACGCAGTTCAGGAGACATGCATTGCAGTTGATGTGTCTATGGTCTCGCCTGACTGTATGTTTACAGTCCGTACGCGCCACGCCTTGCGACGAGTATGTTGACACGTACATTTCCGGAGTCTGGAAATCGGCTACTCCCCAATGACGGGCGCAACCTTAGCATATTTTGAGAATATAAAACAAGAAACGGGGGGATATTATTTGACTTCTAATTGAAAACGATTTTCATTTAGATTTAATTGTCGATAATGCGTTAAATTAAATAACAAAAAGAGAACGTGAATATAGCCTGTGCTATGTTTGTTATACGTCAATATACAAATAACATAGTTCAGGCTATGTTTCTATATCATTGATTTGATATGAGAAGTTTATATATTCTCTCGAGGTCGTCTATATTTCGTACGCGAATCAGCAATCGCCGATGTTCTAATTGCATCACTAGTACGCCATCTTCCGACAAATTCATCTCTTTAATCCGGCTATATTCCACCCAAACATTGGCGAAGAAAAATCCTTTCTGTTTAAAGATGATTTTTGGCGTGCGGATCCAGAACAAATATATTCCCATCAATATCAGCGCACACAATAACCAGGTAGTGAATTGCGCCCCATGGCTGGTGACGTTGTTGTAGATGAGAATCGCGATCAATCCAATGAAGATAACGCTATCGACACGACTACGGGGCAGCAGGGGAACAGCAAGCAGAGTAGGGCCATTACGGCGTGGCATGATGAACTGATCGTAGATGGCAAACGCCAGCAGCGACAGGATAAAAAGAACCAGCACCAGGTCCGTGATAGTCATGAATCCTTAACCCTCTAAATAGAAAAACCGGGAGCAGAGCCCCCGGTATGGTATAGCAGTCTTACAGGCCGAGCAGGCCGACAGCGTAACCCGCGATACCGATGACGAAGAAGCCAACGATAATCCACAGAGCGTTCACTTTCTTACGCAGCAGCCACATACAGGCGAAGGTCAGCAGCAGCGGTACCAGGCCCGGCATCAGCTGGTCAAGGATGGTCTGCACGGTGGTTACGCGAGTCTGACCATCCTGACCGGTGATGGTGGAAACCACCAGCGGGATGTTCACGTGCGTCCACTTATTCACCAAGGCCCCCATGACAAACAGGCCGAGGATTGACGCCCCCTCAGTCAGTTTCTGTAGGAAGCCGCCGCCCATATCTTTAACGATATCGACACCTTTACGATAACCGTAGGCCACACCGTAGTAGCGTGTTGCCAGACGTACCGCGTTGAACAAGATGAAGAACAACAGTGGGCCTAGCAGGCTGCCACTCATCGCGATACCCGCACCGAGGGCGGCAAATACCGGACGCACGGTACCCCAGAAGATCGGGTCACCTACGCCTGCCAGCGGACCCATCAGACCGACTTTGATACCGTTGATGGCACCATCGTCAATCTCTGCACCGTTAGCACGCTGTTCTTCCATCGCCAGCGTTACGCCAAGAACCGGTGCCGCAACATAAGGATGGGTGTTAAAGAATTCCAGGTGACGCTTAATAGCCTGCTTACGCGCGTCGTTGTTCTCCGGGTACAAACGGCGAATTGCCGGTATCATGGAGAAGCAAAAACCCAGCGCCTGCATACGTTCGAAGTTCCATGAACCCTGGAACAGGTTAGAACGAAGGAACACGCCACGAATGTCACTCGGAGTGAGTTTTTTCTCGGTGGTAGTTTTAGTCATATCAACCATTTCGCTCACCTGCTAGTCCAGTTCGTTATCAAGGTCATTGTTGCCAGCAGCTTGCGCTGGCGCACCCGCTACGCGGTTATATTTCGGGCTCAGCTGAATGTAGAGGATGGCCATAACTGCGCCAATCACACCCAGTGCAACCAGGTTAAAGTTGGTAAATGCCGCGGTGACGAAACCGAGGTAGAAGAACGGCATCAGGTAGCCTGCGCGCATCATATTGATGACCATCGCATAACCCACGACGACGATCATACCACCCGCGATGTTCAGGCCGCCGGTGACCACTTCAGGGATGGCGTTGAGCAGGCCCTGGACTTCACTGGTGCCGACAGAAATCGCCACGATAACCGCAGGGATCGCGATACGCATTGCCTGCAGGAACAGCGAGGACACATGCAGCCAGGAGAGCGCCGTCAAGTTGCCGCTCTCAGCCGCCTTATCCGCAGCGTGCTGGAAGGCGACGGTGATGGTACGAACGATGATAGTCAGAACCTGGCCAGCTGCTGCCAGCGGGATAGCCAGCGCGATACCGGCACCGATGCTTTGGTGACCTGCGATAACCAGAACGGTAGAAATAATTGAGGCCAGTGCGGCATCTGGTGCAACGGCGGCACCGATGTTCATCCAACCCAGCGCGATCATTTCCAGGGTACCACCGATGATAATACCGGTTTTCATGTCCCCGAGAACGGCGCCAATCAGCGTACAGGCCACCAACGGACGGTGGAACTGAAATTCATCGAGTACCGACTCCATACCCGCGATACATGCGACGATGAACACCAGCACAATCTGAAGAGTGGTAATCTCCATTGTACTTCTCCTATTGCTATACAGACTTAAGTGTGAAAACTAAGTAAATGCCAGCGGGTTATTTCGCTTTGGCAATCAAATCCATCATTTTCAGTTTCTGATCGGTAGAAACCTTACGGGCTTCGAGTTCAATGCCGCGTGCGTTGAGTTTCTTGAAGGCTTCGATGTCTTTTTCATCAACGGAAATCGCGTTGTTAACCTGCGTTTTACCCTGACGGAAAGCCATGCCACCAATGTTTACCGAGGTGATTTTTACGCCACCTTCCACGACACGTTCAACATCGGTCGGGTTGGTGAACAGCAGCATCACACGATCGCCTGCATATTTCGGGTTGTTGTAGACGCGGATCATTTTCGCGACATCCACCACGTGCGCCGTTACGCCTGGAGGCGCAACCTGCGTCAACAGCGTTTTACGCACCGTATCTGCGGCAACTTCATCGCTGACGACTATAATGCGCGTGACGTTGGTTTCTTTGGTCCAGCGGGTGGCTACCTGACCGTGGATTAAGCGGTCATCGATGCGTGCGAGGCCGATGTGCATATAATCGTTCGGACCCATCGGTTTAGCCGGTGCCGCTGCTTTTGCTGCAGCAACTGGGGCCGGAGCGGCTTTTTCTACCGGTTTTGCTTTCAGCGCTTTCACGCCTTCGCTACCGGTTTCTACTGCCAATGCGACTAATTCATCAAAACTTGGGTTGTCATCACGCGCCATAAAGGTTTCGACCAGCATGGGAATGTTCACGCCAGCGATCACTTCGTAATGCTCTTTGTCGACGACAATGCGGCTCGCAGCGTTGAACGGGCTGCCTCCCCATGTATCAACGAGAAATAGCACGCCTTTACTGGTATCGAGTTTTGCCAACTGAGCGTTGTACTTTTCGATCAGCGTTTCAGCATTTTCGCCTGGAACGAAATCGATCCAGCCGACGTTTTCCTGCTCGCCTAACAGCATTTCTGCTGTTTTAAGTAACTGCTCTGCAGCCCAACCATGTGTGCCTATTACAATAGCAATGGTCACTTGCTACCTCCTTTATTATCGTTAACACATCGACAACGAGATGTATTTTGAATCGTCGTCCACAAGCGAATCGATTCAGATAAGGGTTACAATGAAAAACCTATGATTTTCGTGAATTATTTTAGATATCGAAAAAAATAATTTATGTGATGAAGATCCGTAATTTAACTTCCGATTAAAAGAAATTTCGAAGAGTAAAATATCTCCGACACAACTTATTGCAAAGGAAGGTAAATCTTTGCTAAAAACCGGTTGTGTCTGTTATGTTTAGCATATATTTAATTAATCAGGAGTATAGGGCAGTAGCCCACCGTATGGATCGTCACCGACGTCATTTCACCTCGAGGCCGCTTAGCGCCTGTCAGTTTGGCACTTTTTGCCACACACTTTATCTGCATATTGCTTCAACGCCTGAGATGTCCAGGGCGCAGTTTAGCCATTCTTTGAGCAGGAGCTTGTCATGGAATTCTTAATGGACCCGCAGATTTGGGTGGGTTTGCTCACGCTTGTTGTTCTCGAAATTGTTCTGGGAATTGATAACCTGGTCTTTATTGCGATTCTGGCCGATAAGCTGCCGCCTAAACAGCGGGATAAAGCGCGTCTGATCGGGTTGTCGCTGGCGCTGATTATGCGTCTGGCACTGCTGTCCGTGATCTCGTGGATGGTGACGCTGACGAAACCGCTGTTCACGGTGATGGACTATTCGTTCTCGGGGCGTGACCTGATTATGCTGCTGGGAGGTATCTTCCTGTTGTTCAAGGCTACCACCGAACTGCATGAGCGGCTGGAAAACCGTGAGCATGATACCGGCCAGTCAAAAGGCTATGCGAGCTTTTGGGTTGTCGTGACGCAGATTGTGATCCTCGATGCGGTCTTCTCCCTGGATGCGGTGATTACAGCCGTCGGTATGGTGAACCACCTGCCGGTAATGATGGCGGCGGTGGTGATTGCGATGGCGGTAATGCTGCTGGCGTCCAAGCCACTGACGCGATTCGTGAACCAACATCCGACGGTCGTGGTGCTGTGTCTGAGCTTCTTGTTGATGATCGGTTTGAGCCTGGTAGCCGAAGGGTTTGGCTTCCACATTCCGAAAGGTTATCTGTACGCTGCGATCGGCTTCTCGATTATTATCGAACTGTTTAACCAGATTGCTCGTCGTAACTTTATTCGCCACCAGTCGACGCTGCCGCTGCGTGCACGTACCGCCGAGGCCATTGTGCGCCTGATGGGCGGTAAACGTCAGGCCGGTGTGCAGATGGAGTCTGACAACCCGGTGCCGGTACCCGTTCCGGAAGGGGCATTTGTTGAAGAAGAACGCTATATGATCAACGGCGTGCTGTCGCTGGCCTCACGTTCTTTGCGCGGCATTATGACGCCGCGTGGCGAAATCAGCTGGGTGGATGCAGATCTGAGCGTGGCAGAAATTCGTGAACAGCTGCTCTCTTCCCCACACAGCCTGTTCCCGGTGTGTCGTGGTGAACTGGACGAAATTATCGGTATCGTGCGGGCAAAAGAACTGTTAGTGGCCCTCGAAGACGGCGTAGATGTGGCAGCAATTGCCTCAGCGTCACCGGCCATCGTGGTCCCAGAAACGCTGGATCCGATTAATCTGTTGGGCGTATTGCGTCGTGCCCGGGGCAGCTTCGTTATCGTTACCAACGAATTTGGCGTTGTTCAGGGTCTGGTGACCCCGCTGGATGTTCTGGAAGCCATTGCCGGTGAGTTCCCGGATGCTGATGAAACACCGGAAATCATCGCCGATGCGGGTGGCTGGCTGGTTAAAGGCGGCACCGATCTGCACGCTCTGCAGCAGGCGCTTGACGTTGATACGCTGGTGGACGAAGACGAAGACATTGCGACGGTGGCGGGGCTGGTTATCGCGGCTAACGGTCACATTCCGCGTGTTGGCGATGTGATTGAGGTTGCACCGCTAAGCATCACCATTGTCGAAGCGAACGACTATCGTGTGGATCTCGTTCGTATTGTTAAAGAGCAATCCGCTCACCACGAAGACGAATAATTTGACCTACCGAAACGGCATAGCAGGCATGATATGCCCGTTATGCCGGGCGGGTGGTGGTGTACTACTGCCCGCCAGCCATTGAGGAAAATCGCGCAGCGGCATCGGCTTGGCATAGAGAAATCCCTGCAATACATTCACGCCATGTCGCCGTAAATGCTGGGCCTGCGCCTGCGTTTCAACCCCTTCAGCTACCAGTTCAATATTCAGTTTTTTCCCCAGTGCGATGATGATGTCAGTAACGGTCGAATTGACGGCATCAGTCCCGATCGCAGAGGTAAAGGATTTATCAATCTTCAGTACATCCGGGCGTAACTTTTCCAGCCACGAGAGCGAGCTGTTGCCGGTACCGAAATCGTCAATGGCCAGTTTTACCCCCAGCCGGTGAAGTTCATGCACCAGTCGATAATCGACATCCAGCAGCGCGTCGCGCTCGGTCAATTCAATCACCAGTTGCTGGATGGGATGCTGACTGAACCAGTACTGATTAAGGTCTTTTAACAACATACCGTCACGAAAATGGCTGGCGGCGACGTTGATACCGATATGAAACTGGCTGCTCATTGGGAAAACGTGCCGTTGCTGAATGGTTTCTGCGATGACGTGACGAGTCAGGGGGACAATCAGGTTGTGCTCTTCCGCGATAGGAATGAACACTTCAGGTGAAATCCAGCCTTGGCGCGGGTTATTCCAGCGTAAGAGAATTTCAACGCCCGTACACTGCTGGGTGCTGGCGTTCAGTAGTGGCTGACAAAATAGCTCAAACTCCCGCTCGGCGAGGGCCAGATTAATCTCCCAGGAAAAACTCATTCTGTTAGCGGTCGCCAGCCAGGCCAGATACCCGACTAATAAGCTGAGCATGACCGCTAACGGTAACTGGGTGGGCAGGTGTCTTAACGCCAGTTCGCTGGCTCCTGGTCCGCTGACGCTGATGGCAAAGGGGAAATGTTGTGATGAAAGTTGGTAGCGTTGTTCGCCGTCACTCTCCGGTAGCTTGTCGACGACGCCTTGTCCGTACAGCAGATGCCGCTTACCGATGGTTAAACTGGCATGTGTAATTTGCGGAGGCTGTGGTTCAAGCAGCATGCCCGACAATAATTCAATATTGACGATCTCCAGCACCCCATCTTCGCCATTGGCAGACGACGGATACCACTGCGTCAGAATAGGGCTGCCCTTAATGAGCGAATGATCGGTGGATAACAGTAGCTGCGGTTCGCGGCTGGGCAATTCAGGTTGCAGCTGCTTGATGGGCACATAGCGATAGCCAAAAATACTCGAACAATAGAGGATGCCACCCTGAACCAGGTTAATAGAGCGCACAGTTTGCAGTCTGGCGGCGTGCTTGCTCAGGGCTAAGCGCGCCACCGAGCAGGGCAGGCCAATTAACGGCAGCAGCACATCACGTCCGGTCCGCAACGGCAGCAGGATATCATCCAGCTCTTCTACAGCATGGTTAGCGAACGTGACGGTGGAGTGATGATTTAAATTACGCTCCGAAATAAATCGGACAGATAATGTAAGAATGAGCGTCAGTAGTGCACAAACTGTGCAGACGATTAAGCGATTACGGCGATAATTTTTGATGATCCGTTGTGCTGTTTGCATGCGGGCCGCCCGATAAGCCGTTGGTCACAGAAGCCAACAGCAACAGAGCAAGTGTAGTGGGGAAAATTACCGTAGACGAGGGAGGGGAAGCAAATTCGCCCATCCGTCGCAGATGGGCGAAAATTAAGTATTAGTCACACTGAACTTTGATCGCCAGGCCACCGCGGGAGGTTTCGCGGTATTTGGCGTTCATGTCCTTGCCGGTTTCGTACATGGTCTCGATGACTTTATCCAGTGAGACGCGCGGGGCGCTGGTACGACGCATGGCCATACGTGCCGCGTTGATCGCCTTCACGGAAGCAATGGCGTTACGCTCAATGCACGGCACCTGGACCTGTCCGGCAACCGGATCGCAGGTTAAGCCGAGGTTGTGTTCCATACCGATTTCGGCAGCCACACATACCTGCTCCGGGCTCGCACCCAGTAACTCTGCCAGACCTGCTGCGGCCATAGAACATGCTACACCGACTTCGCCCTGGCAGCCCACTTCTGCGCCAGAGATAGAGGCATTCATTTTGTACAGCGCGCCAATTGCACCGGCCGCCAGGAAATAGCGGGTATAGATATCCGGGCTGACGGGCTCAATGAAGTGATCGTAATAAGCCAGAACCGCAGGCACGATGCCGCAAGCACCGTTGGTCGGCGCTGTCACAACGCGACCACCCGCGGCGTTCTCTTCGTTTACGGCCAGCGCAAACATGTTCACCCAGTCGATCACGTTCATCGGATCGTTGGAGAGTTTGTCGCTGGAGACCAGCATACGACGCAGGGCAGAGGCACGACGAGGCACGCGCAGCGGCCCCGGCAGAATGCCTTCGGTGTTCATCCCACGATCGATACAGGCCTGCATGGTTTGCCAGACGTTACCAAAATACTCTTCAATTTCTTTTTTGCTGTGCAGCGCAAGTTCGTTCTGCATCACCATGCCAGAGAGCGACAGACCGGTGCTGTTGCAGTACTCCAGCATTTCAGCGGCAGATTTGAACGGATAAGGTACGCTGACCTCATTCGCCGCGTCCTGACCAAAGTGTTCTTCATCAACGATGAAACCACCGCCAATGGAATAATATGTTTTGCTGTAAACAACGGTGTCACCGTTGTAGGCATGAATTTGCATACCGTTTTCATGCAGCGACAGGTTGCTGTTGCGAAAACGCATGCCGTCGTTTTGCGGGAAGTCGACTTCGTGTTGACCCTGCGCAAGCAGCAGGCGTCCACGCGTTTCTACATCGCGGATAAATCCGGGAATGCTGTCGATGTCCACGGTCGCAGGCTCATAGCCTGCCAGACCCATAATAATGGCGATATCGGTGTGGTGACCTTTACCCGTGAGCGACAGTGAACCATACACGTCGACGGCAACACGAGTAACGCTGTCCAGTAATCCTTTTTCGACCAGGTCATCGACGAACTGTTTACCCGCCTTCATAGGTCCTACGGTATGGGAAGATGAGGGACCGATCCCCACCTTAAACATGTCGAATAGACTAATCACGATAATACTCCTACAGGGCGACTGGGCTTTCCAGTAACGATGTTATAACTGCGCATAGTGTAAGAGGGAACGCGGCGATCGGCTTAACTATTCACATGAATTAAACTAATAGATAACCGCGGTTTTACTAATGTTGTGACCGGCGTTTCAGGTTGTGTCTGCGGTGCGTAAAGATAAGTATAGTCAGGGCTTCACGCCAATTTGCAGCGCCAGCTCACGAATTATCCCGGCGGTCATTCCCCAGACGAAATAATGCTCATACCAGGAAAGCCAGACGCGATGCGAGTCACCCCGGCGGTAGATATCTAAGGGGTGATAACGACCCAGATGCAACGCCTGCGCCAGCGGCATTTCGAATACTGCAGAGACTTCATCTTCGCTTGCACGATAAGGCAGATTAGGCGGGATAATACCCACCACTGGCGTGACCTGAAAACCGGTGACGCTATCTACCGGCGGCAGGACGCCAATCACCTCAACGCACGAAGGGGGAATGGCCACTTCCTCCTCGGCTTCTCGCAGCGCGGCGGCAATCAGCGACGCGTCGCTGCTGTCTACAGCTCCGCCCGGGAAGGCAACCTGTCCGGCGTGTTTACGCAAATGCACCGAGCGTTGGGTTAACAGCAATCCCGGCTGTGGGCGGCGAACGACCGGGATCAGCACGGCGGCCTGGCGCTGGTTTAACGCTTCATGATTGACCTGCGGGCGCAGGAGAAGAAAGCGCGATAAAAAGTCATCAAGCGTCAGGCTGCTGTTTTCCACGGTTCAGTTCTCCAGTTGATGCAAAATACGGTTCACTTTATCAAACGTTTCCTGATATTCCGCGTCTTCCTGACTGTCCGCAACAACTCCACCGCCAGCCGAACAGTAAAGCTGTCCGTCGGTGGCCGTCAGGGTGCGGATGGTAATACTGGTATCCATATTGCCGCAAAAGCTCAGATAGCCGACGCTGCCGCACCAGGCGTTACGTCTGTGTGGTTCCAGTTCGTCAATAATTTCCATCGCCCGCACCTTTGGCGCGCCGGTAATGGAACCACCAGGGAAGGCGGCGCGCAGCAGATCCGTGGCGTGCAGCGATTCCGGCAAACGCGCCGTAATGGTGCTGACCAGATGGTGCACGGCAGGGAAGGGCTCGACAACAAACAGTTCGGGAACCTTGACTGAACCCGGCACGGCAACGCGACCAATGTCGTTACGCATCAGATCCACGATCATCAGGTTTTCAGCACGATCTTTAGGTGAGTTTGCCAGTCTTTGCGCCTGCTGACGATCGGCATCTGGCGAGTCCAGTCGCGGCAGGGTGCCCTTGATGGGGCGCGTCTGGATCTGCCGATTTTCCAACTGAATAAACCGCTCTGGCGACAGGCTGAGGATTGCGCCTTCCTCAAGGCGGATAAATGCACTGAACGGGGCGCGGTTGGCCTGGTTGAGTCGCTCAAAGGCGAGCCACTCATCCCCCTGATACTGCGCCTGAAAACGCTGGGCAAGGTTGACCTGATAGCAGTCCCCGCTGTGCAGATAGCGCTGTACCTGGCGAAACTTTTCGCCGTACTGCGCGCGGCTCATATTGGATTGCCACGCTGACGTTAACATAAAAGGCTCACGTGTTGGCGCGCGCTGGCTTTCCAGCCAGTGGCGGCGGGCCTGCACATCACCGTGGCTGAGCAGCGACACGGTTTGCCGCTGGTGGTCGACAATCAGTGCCCAATCGTAAATGCCAACCGCCATATCCGGCAGGGTGATATCACGTTCAGCGACATTTGGCAGCGCTTCGAAGCGTCGGCCCAAATCGTAGCCAAACAGGCCCAGCGCCCCTCCCTGGAAGGGAAGAACGGGATTATAATCGGGCCGTATTGCCAGTGAAGTTAGCGCCGAGCGTAACACCGTCATCGGGTCATCAGGCGTGTGCGTGATTCCGTCTTTGTCATGCACTGCGGTGTCTGCATCTCGTGTGACCAGCGTCATCACAGGATCGGCGACCAGAATATCAAAGCGATTATGCGGGTGGTCGGCGTGCCCCGAATGTAGCAGCATCGCCCACGGCAGATGGCTTAAGGTCGAGAAATAGCGTTCAGCGGCGTCCTGACGCCAGGGTAATGTAATTACTGCGGGAGATAACGTTTTCATCAGTCCTGACTCGTTACTACTTTACTGGCTTACTGCCCGGTAGCATGGGATAATTAGCGCAGACAATCTAGCAGGAGTTAACAATGTTTGCAGGTTTACCTTCACTCAGTCATGAACAGCAGCAAAAAGCAGTCGAGCGTATTCACGAACTGATGTCACAGGGGATGAGCAGCGGCGAAGCGATCACTCAGGTCGCGGCTGAAATTCGCGCCACTCATACCGGCGAACGGATCGTGGCGCGTTTTGAAGACGAGGACGAAGACGAGTAACGCTCGTTACACTGCGGCGATAATCTTGATCTCGACTTTGTATTTCGGGTTCATCAACCCGGCCTGTACGGTACAACGCACGGGCGCGTGACCGGCAACGACCCACGCGTCCCAGGCTTTGTTCATGGCGGCGAAGTCGCTTTTGTCCGTCAGGAAAATGGTCGCGTCAAGAATACGTGACTTGTTGCTGCCCTGTTTTTCCAGTACCGCATCAATTTGTGCCAGCGTGTTGGCCGTTTGTTCAAACGCGTCAGCATCCAGGTTTTCCGGTACGCCGGTGTAATACAACGTGTTGTTGTGAATCACCACGTCTGACCAACGATCCTCGGCATCAATGCGCACGATAGTCATAAATTATTCCTCATTTACGTTTTTATTTAATCGGTTTCTGTTGGCGACAAGACTGCCATAATGTTGTGCCCTCGTCACCTCTTCAACTGGCGAAAGACCCGCTGGCCTGACATAATCCCTGTTCAAATGAACAGGGGGTAGTGTGACGGACGATTTTGCAGCAGACGGTCAATTGGCTAAAGCGATACCGGGTTTTAAACCGCGTGAACCACAGCGACAGATGGCCGTCGCCGTCTCGCATGCCATTGAAAAATCACAGCCGCTTGTCGTCGAAGCCGGGACCGGGACCGGGAAAACTTACGCCTACCTTGCGCCTGCACTGCGCGCCGGTAAGAAAGTGATCATTTCTACCGGATCGAAAGCGCTGCAGGATCAACTCTACAGCCGCGATCTCCCTACCGTGGCAAAAGCGCTGAAATTTACCGGCAAACTGGCGTTGCTGAAAGGGCGCTCTAACTACCTGTGTCTGGAACGCCTTGAACAACAGGCGCTGGCGGGCGGTGACTTGCCGGTGCAAACCTTAAGCGACGTGATCCTGCTGCGCTCGTGGTCGAATCAAACCGTTGATGGCGATATCAGCACCTGCGTCAGCGTGGCGGAAGACTCGCACGCATGGCCGCTGGTGACCAGTACCAACGACAACTGTCTGGGCAGCGACTGCCCACTGTATAAAGACTGTTTTGTCGTTAAAGCGCGTAAAAAAGCCATGGATGCCGATGTGGTGGTAGTTAACCATCATCTGTTTCTCGCTGATATGGTGGTGAAAGAGAGCGGGTTCGGGGAGCTGATCCCGGAGGCAGACGTGATGATCTTCGATGAAGCCCATCAGCTACCGGATATCGCCAGCCAGTATTTTGGTCAGTCGCTTTCCAGTCGGCAACTGCTCGATCTGGCCAAAGACATTACCATTGCCTATCGCACCGAGCTAAAAGATACCCAGCAACTACAAAAGTGCGCTGACCGTCTGGCGCAAAGCGCGCAGGATTTCCGCCTGCAGCTGGGCGAGCCGGGCTATCGCGGTAACCTGCGTGAATTGCTGGCCGATCAGCGCGTCCAGCGGGCATTTCTGCTGCTCGATGACACGCTGGAACTGTGCTACGACGTAGCGAAGCTGTCGCTCGGACGTTCGGCGCTGCTGGATGCCGCGTTCGAGCGCGCCACGCTGTATCGCGCCCGCTTGAAACGCCTGAAGGAGATCAACCAACCGGGATTCAGCTACTGGTATGAATGCACTTCACGGCATTTTACGCTGGCGCTGACGCCACTCACCGTAGCGGATAAATTCAAAGAGGTGATGGACCAAAAACCGGGCTGCTGGATTTTTACTTCCGCTACGCTGTCGGTCAACGACGATCTCCGCCACTTTACCGCGCGACTGGGTATTGAACAGGCTGAATCAATGTTGTTGCCGAGCCCCTTTGACTACACGCGACAGGCGCTGCTGTGCGTGCCGCGCAATCTTCCGCAAACTAACCAGCCGGGGGCGGCGCGTCAGCTGGCCGCCATGTTGCGCCCCATTATTGAAGCTAACAATGGGCGCTGCTTTATGCTGTGTACCTCGCACGCAATGATGCGCGACCTGGCGGAACAGTTTCGTGCCACCATGACGCTCCCGGTCCTGCTACAGGGAGAAACCAGCAAAGGGCAGCTATTGCAGCAGTTTGTCAGTGCGGGCAATGCCCTGCTGGTGGCGACCAGCAGCTTCTGGGAAGGTGTGGACGTACGAGGTGACACGCTATCGCTGGTTATTATCGACAAGCTGCCGTTTACCTCGCCGGACGATCCGCTGTTAAAAGCGCGGATGGAAGACTGCCGGCTGCGCGGCGGCGATCCGTTTGACGAAGTCCAGCTCCCGGATGCCGTGATCACGCTTAAGCAGGGGGTGGGGCGCTTGATTCGTGACGCTGACGATCGCGGCGTCCTGGTGATTTGTGATAACCGGCTGGTCATGCGACCTTACGGTGCGACATTCCTGGCCAGCCTGCCACCGGCACCCCGCACGCGTGACATTGCCCGCGCGGTTCGCTTTCTTGCCATACCAACGACTGAGTAATTTGTTACAGACTGTGCTAAGATACGCGCCAAATTTATTGATCTGATCACGAAGACCCATGCGAATTCTGGCTATCGATACCGCCACAGAGGCGTGCTCTGTCGCCCTGTGGAATGACGGTAATATCACATCTCATTTCGAGCTTTGCCCTCGAGAGCATACCCAACGCATCCTGCCGCTGGTTCAGGATATCCTGACTGTTGGCAATGTCACATTAACGGATATCGACGCTCTGGCGTTTGGCCGAGGTCCCGGTAGTTTCACCGGCGTGCGTATTGGTATTGGTATTGCTCAGGGGTTGGCGTTAGGGGCGAACTTGCCAATGATCGGCGTGTCCACGCTGGCAACTATGGCGCAGGGGGCCTGGCGCAAAAACGGCGCAACGCGCGTGCTGGCCGCAATTGATGCGCGCATGGGTGAAGTCTACTGGGCCGAATACCAGCGTGATGAGAACGGTATCTGGCACGGCGAAGACACCGAAGCGGTATTAACTCCGGAACAGGTTCATGAGCGACTGCTGCAGCTTTCCGGTGATTGGGTAACGGTCGGCACGGGCTGGCCTGCATGGCCTGAACTCGGTAAAGACAGTGGCCTGATGCTGCGCGATGGCGACGTTTTGCTTCCGGCTGCTGAAGATATGTTGCCTCTCGCCACCCAACTGTTCGCCTCTGGAAAGACGGTAGCGGTTGAACATGCTGAACCGGTTTATTTACGTAACACCGTGGCGTGGAAGAAACTTCCCGGAAAAGAATGAATCTTAGTAGTACATCCCCCGATGCTTTCAAATGGGCTCAACGCGATGAATGCGCAGCAGTTTGAAACTCACCGGGGACAGGCGCTGAGATAAGGGAGTCGCAACATGGCGGTTCAAAAATGGGTATTAAAAGGCGTGTTGACGGGCGCATTGGCGTTCATGCTAAGCGGTTGCGTTACCATTCCTGATGCGATTAAAGGTTCAAGCCCAACGCCGCAACAGGATCTGGTACGGGTCATGAATGCGCCGCAACTGTACGTCGGACAGGAAGCTCGCTTTGGCGGCAAAGTGGTGGACATTCAGAATCAGCAGGGGAAATCCCGACTGGAAATTGCCACCGTGCCTCTCGACAGCGGCGCGCGTCCGATTCTGGGTGAAGCCTCACGCGGGCGTATTTATGCCGATGTTAATGGCTTTCTCGATCCGGTGGATTTCCGCGGACAACTGGTCACCGTCGTAGGGCCTATTAGCGGCACGGTGGACGGTAAAATTGGCAGTACGCCGTATAAGTTCATGCTGATGCAGGTAACCGGTTATAAACGCTGGCATATTACTCAGCAGATCGTGATGCCTCCGCAGCCCATCGATCCCTGGTTCTACGGTGCGCGTGGCTGGCCATACGGCGGCTACGGCGGATGGGGATGGTACAATCCAGGTCCGGCACAGGTTCAGACGATAGTTACAGAATAACTCTTTGATTTATGTATAAAAGAAGCAGCGGCGCGTCCGCTGTTTCTGCATTTATGTGGCTATAAGAAAAATAAATAGTGACGTGCTTCGCAACCTTGTCGTTGTGTAATAAACAAACTGGTACGCTGAGTTAATATTATGTTAACAGTTTGTTTATTGTCTGGGGTTGTGATGACGACGAATACGCATTTTAGAGGTGATGTATTGAAAAAGGTTTGGCTTAACCGTTATCCCGCAGGTGTTCCCGCGGAGATCAATCCTGACCGTTATCAATCCCTGGTGGAACTGTTTGAACATTCAGTCAGGCGCTATGCCGATCAGCCCGCGTTTGTGAATATGGGGGAGGTGATGACCTTCCGCAAACTCGAAGAGCGTAGCCGCGCATTTGCGGCATATTTGCAAGAAGGGCTGGGGCTGAAAAAGGGCGATCGTGTCGCACTGATGATGCCGAACCTGCTGCAGTATCCGGTGGCGCTGTTTGGCATTCTGCGTGCCGGCATGATTGTGGTAAACGTGAACCCATTGTACACACCGCGTGAACTGGAGCATCAGCTTAATGACAGCGGCGCGGCAGCGATTGTGATCGTGTCCAACTTTGCCCACACGCTGGAGAAAGTGGTCGATAAAACATCGGTTCAGCACGTGATCCTGACGCGAATGGGCGATCAACTATCAACCGCCAAAGGAACGCTGGTTAACTTTGTTGTGAAGTACATCAAGCGGCTGGTACCGAAATATCACCTGCCTGATGCCATCTCGTTTCGCAGTGCGTTACAAAACGGGTATCGCATGCAGTATGTGAAACCTGAAGTGGTCTCTGAAGATCTGGCCTTCCTGCAATACACCGGGGGGACAACCGGTGTGGCAAAAGGTGCAATGCTCACCCACCGCAATATGCTGGCGAACCTCGAGCAGGTCCATGCTACTTACGGTCCGTTGCTGCATCCGGGTAAAGAACTGGTGATCACCGCGCTACCGCTGTATCACATTTTTGCTTTAACGATGAACTGCCTGCTGTTTATTGAGCTTGGCGGTCAAAACGTACTGATCACTAACCCACGTGATATTCCGGGCCTGGTAAAAGAGCTGGCGAAATACCCGTTTACCGCCATGACCGGCGTCAATACGCTGTTCAACGCCTTGTTGAATAACAAAGACTTCCAGCAACTGGATTTCTCGTCGCTGCATCTTTCTGCGGGGGGCGGTATGCCCGTCCAGCAGGCGGTTGCAGAACGTTGGGTGAAGCTGACCGGCCAATATCTGCTGGAAGGCTATGGCCTGACCGAGTGTTCGCCGCTGGTGAGCGTCAATCCGCATGATATCGACTATCACAGCGGCAGTATTGGCCTGCCAGTTCCCTCCACTGAGGTTAAGCTGGTGGATGATGACGATAACGAAGTCCCGCCGGGCGAGCCGGGTGAACTGTGCGTGAAAGGCCCGCAGGTGATGCTGGGTTACTGGCAGCGCCCGGATGCGACCGATGAAATTGTTAAAGATGGTTGGCTGCACACCGGGGATATTGCGGTGATGGACGACGAAGGCTTCCTGCGTATCGTCGATCGCAAAAAAGATATGATCCTGGTCTCCGGTTTTAACGTTTATCCGAACGAAATTGAAGACGTGGTGATGCAACATCCTGGCGTTCAGGAAGTAGCCGCGGTGGGCGTGCCCTCGGGCAGCAGCGGTGAAGCGGTGAAGATTTTTGTCGTGAAGAAAGACGCGTCACTCACCGATGAAGCGCTGATTACGTTCTGCCGCCGTCAGTTGACCGGCTACAAGGTCCCGAAGCTGGTGGAATTCCGTGATGAGTTACCAAAATCTAACGTCGGCAAAATTTTGCGACGAGAATTGCGTGACGAAGCCCGTAGCAAAGTGGACAATAAAGGCTGAGCGTTAAGTCAGTCATCAGAAAGCGCCGGTTAATCCGGCGTTTTTTTTGGCGCAAACCTGAGAGAGCACGATTTGAATTACCAAATGATTACCACGGACGACGCGTTGGCCACGCTGTGCGAAGCCGTTCGTGAGTTTCCGGCGATTGCCCTGGATACTGAATTTGTTCGCACGCGTACCTATTATCCGCAGCTGGGACTCATTCAGCTGTTTGACGGCAAACACGTTGCTCTGATTGATCCGCTGGGGATCACCGACTGGTCGCCGCTGCGCGACATTTTACGCGACACCACGATAACCAAATTCCTGCACGCGGGAAGTGAAGACCTGGAAGTGTTTCTCAACACCTTTGGCGAACTTCCGCAGCCGCTGATTGATACGCAAATTCTGGCCGCGTTTTGCGGTCGCCCGCTGTCTTGGGGATTTGCCGCGATGGTGGAAGAGTTTACGGGGGTGGCGCTGGACAAAAGCGAATCCCGTACGGACTGGCTGGCCCGACCGCTGACTGAGCGTCAGTGTGAGTATGCTGCCGCGGACGTCTGGTATTTATTACCGATCACCGCAAAACTGATGGCTGAAACCGATGCCTCTGGCTGGCTACCGGCCGCGCTGGATGAGTGTCGTTTAATGCAGCAGCGTCGCCAGGAAGTACTGGCGCCTGAGGACGCGTGGCGTGACATTACCAACGCCTGGCAGCTGCGTACCCGTCAGCTTGCCTGCCTGCAACTGCTGGCTGACTGGCGACTGCGTAAAGCGCGTGAACGCGATCTGGCGGTGAATTTCGTGGTACGCGAAGAGCACCTGTGGTCAGTGGCGCGCTATATGCCGGGTAGTCTGGGTGAGCTGGACAGCCTCGGTCTTTCCGGGAGCGAAATTCGCTTCCATGGCAAGACACTGATTTCATTGGTAGAAAAAGCGCAGGCCCTGCCGGAAGCATCGTTGCCTGAACCACTGCTGAACCTGATGGATATGCCGGGCTACCGTAAAGCCTTCAAAGCCATTAAGGCGTTGGTGGCTGACGTGAGCGCGGAACACAATCTCAGCGTGGAGCTGCTGGCCTCCCGCCGTCAGATAAATCAGTTGCTTAACTGGCACTGGAAATTAAAGCCGAAGTCTTCCTTGCCGGAGCTTATTTCCGGCTGGCGTGGCGAGCTGATGGCCGAGCGACTTAACGCCCTGTTGCTGGAATATCCACAATAAGCGAGTGTCTGGTGGTTATTCTGGAACCCTATCTACTGTTTACTCGGTAATAACGCTATTCAGGACGGGTCACTGAAAATAAAAAAGGCAGAATATTCTGCCTTTTTTCGACCACAACTTTTTTACCCAAGCGCTTATTTCGACTCTTCTGCTTCTGGTAATGTCACGTTAAGTTCGAGGATAGAAATATCGCCGTCTTTTTGTTCAAGTTGTACAGTGACCATCTCTGGATCGATTTGTACATACTTACAGATAACGTCGAGAATGTCTTTCCTCAACTGCGGTAAATAATGCGGTTCGGCGTCACTACGACGACGTTCCGCAACAATGATCTGCAGTCGCTCTTTAGCGATGTTTGCTGTGCTCTTTTTCCGCGAGAGAAAAAAATCCAGTAATGCCATAACTTATCCTCCGAACAGGCGTTTGAGGAAACCTTTCTTCTCTTCTTCAACGAAGCGGAAAGGACGTTCTTCTCCCAACAGACGGTCTACGGTATCTGCATAAGCTTTGCCAGCATCCGCATTGATGTCGAGGATCACCGGCTCACCCTGGTTAGATGCGCGCAGGACTGACTGATCTTCCGGAATCACACCAACCAGTTTGATGCGCAGAATTTCCAGTACGTCTTCCATGCTGAGCATGTCGCCTCTGTTTACGCGGCCAGGGTTGTAGCGCGTAAGCAGCAGATGCTCTTTAATCGGATCTTCACCATTTTCCGCGCGACGAGATTTCGACGCCAGAATGCCCAGAATACGGTCAGAGTCACGTACTGAAGACACTTCCGGGTTGGTGGTAATAATCGCTTCATCGGCAAAATACAGTGCCATTAGCGCACCGGTTTCAATACCGGCCGGGGAGTCGCAGACGATGAAGTCGAAGTCCATCGATTTCAGATCATCCAGAACTTTTGCGACGCCTTCACGCGTCAGCGCGTCTTTATCGCGAGTCTGTGAGGCCGGAAGAATAAAGAGATTTTCAGTACGCTTATCTTTGATTAACGCCTGATTTAACGACGCATCGCCCTGAATAACGTTGACGAAGTCGTAAACGACGCGGCGTTCGCAACCCATGATTAAATCGAGGTTACGCAGGCCGATATCAAAATCAATAACGACAGTTTTCTTTCCCTTCTGGGCCAAACCTGTAGCGATGGCCGCGCTGGAGGTGGTTTTGCCAACGCCCCCTTTACCCGAAGTAACAACAATAATGCGTGCCATAGAAATTCCTTGTTAAAAAGGGATCAATTCAACGGTTGAACTGTCAAAGCGTTCTCTGCTAATTGCAGACGCGCCGCTTTGCCATAAAATTCTGCTGGGATTTTATCACTCAGCCAATAAACACCTGCGATAGACACCAGTTCTGCCGTCAGGTGGGTACAAAAAATCTGTGCTTCTCGATCGCCGCTTGCACCCGCCAGTGCACGGCCTCTCATCATGCCATAAACGTGAATATTGCCGTCAGCGATGAGTTCTGCGCCCGCGCTGACGTGGTTTGTAACAATCAGATCACATTGTGGTGCATAAATGCGCTGACCGGAACGAACCGGGACATTTATTAATCGTGTTTTTGTGATGGGAGTAACGTTTTGTACCGGCGCGGCAGGTGCGGGTTCAGCAATGGGGGCAGGGCGCAGCGCTTTTTCTTTACCTTCAGTCAGTAAAGGCAGGCCCATTTCGTCGATCTCTGCTTTGAGTCTGGCATCTTTGCAGCCGCTAACGCCGATAATGCGCAGACCGGTAGATGCGACAACTTTCTGCAGCGTTGGCCAGTTTACCGGGCTTTCAAGGCCACTGACGTTGATCACCACGGGAGCATGTTTTAAAAAAGCAGGAGCCTGCGCGATTTTGTCTTCCAACGCCTGACGAATAACCTCGGGTTCTGACTCGTGCAAGTGAACCACAGATAAGGTGAAGCTACTGCCTTTAAGCTCGATTGGCGTGTTTGACATCCTGGCCTTACTCAATTTGCTATTTATCATCCCCAGCGCGGGGTGATATTCCGAAGACTATAAGGCATGTTATAGTCAGTATTATATTGAGGCAAGCCACCATTCCGTGAATTCAGAGTAAAAGATATGTTTTGTGTGATCTACCGAAGCAGCAAACGTGACCAGACCTATTTATATGTCGAAAAAAAAGACGATTTCTCTCGCGTTCCTGAAGAACTGATGAAAGGTTTTGGTCAGCCGAAACTGGCAATGATTTTACCACTTGATGGTCGCAAGAAACTGGTGAACGCTGACCTTGAAAAAGTAAAACAGGCGTTAACCGAGCAGGGCTATTATTTACAAATCCCGCCACCGCCAGAAGATTTACTCAAACAGCATCTGTCTGTGGCAAAACAAAATATACCAGACGCTAAAGGTTAAACTGTATCCGGCAGCCGCATGTCCCGTCGATGCAGTTCCTGAAATCGAAGACGACGTTAGGGGAAAGTCATGTATCAACATCACAACTGGCATGGTGCTCTGCTGGATTACCCAGTGAGTAAAGTGGTTTGCGTGGGCAGTAATTACGCAAAGCACATTAAGGAGATGGGCAGCGCAACGCCAGATGAACCCGTGCTGTTTATCAAACCGGAAACGGCATTGTGCGACCTGCGCCAACCGCTGGTTATCCCGGCGGATATGGGGGCGGTGCACCACGAAGTTGAGCTGGCGGTGCTGATTGGCGCGACCCTGCGCCAGGCAACGGAAGATCATGTGCGTAAAGCCATTGCCGGTTATGGCGTGGCGCTGGATCTGACCCTGCGCGATATTCAGGGCAAAATGAAGAAAGCGGGGCAGCCGTGGGAAAAAGCGAAGGGATTTGATAATTCCTGTCCGCTGTCGGGCTTCATTCCGGTATCGGAGTTTAACGGCGATCCGCAAAATACGCTGCTCAGTCTGACGGTAAACGGTGAAACACGTCAGCACGGTTCTACGGCGGACATGATCCATCACATTATTCCGTTGATTGCCTACATGAGTCGTTTCTTCACCCTCAAAGCGGGGGATGTGGTATTGACAGGAACGCCAGAAGGCGTAGGGCCGTTACACAGTGGTGATGAGCTGGCGATCGGTTTTCACGGTCAAACGCTGACGACGAGAGTACTGTAATCTCTTCTTGCCGCCTTTTCGGGCGGCAAAACTTGCATCAACGTGCCAGACTGGTTATAAGGTGCAGCTTTATTGCAATAGCGGATACCCTGATGAGCGACATACCTTTCTGGCAAAGCAAAACCCTGGATGAAATGACCGATGCCGAGTGGGAGTCATTATGCGACGGATGTGGTCAATGCTGCCTGCATAAGCTGATGGATGAAGATACCGACGAAATCTATTTTACCAACGTCGCCTGTAAGCAGCTCAATATCAAAACCTGCCAGTGCCGTAACTACGAACGTCGTTTCGAATACGAGCCTGATTGCATCAAGCTGACGCGTGACAATTTGCCAACTTTTGAATGGCTACCGATGACCTGCGCGTATCGTCTGCTTGCGGAAGGGAAAGGGCTGCCGGATTGGCACCCGCTACTGACTGGCTCGAAAGCCGCGATGCACGGTGAGCGTATTTCAGTCCGTCATATTGCGGTGAAAGAATCAGAAGTACACGACTGGCAGGATCACATTTTGAACAAACCTTCATGGGCGGACTGAGCCGCCCATCGGTTAACAGGCGCTAAAGATTAAGATTTTTTCGCCTGATACATCTCATCTGAGTGGTTGTCATCTTCAACCCAGAAATTAATGTTGAACTGCGCGTCGTCGCTTAATTCAACACGATGCCAGTACTGCGGTGGGCTGGTCGCAAACTGACCGGCATTTATCACCACTTTCACTTCAGGTTCTTTCGCTTCTTCATTCGCAAAGCCGTAATACGTCACCGTACCTTCCATCACGCAAAGCTGTCCAAAGACGCCTGCTGCGGTGTTATGGTGGGAAAGCAGTGCGGCTGGGACAGTATCTTTTGTGAAAAAGGGAGTAGAGCGTTTAACTTTCCAGTTTGCCGGGATGCGTAAATGGGACATGGGACATCTCCTTGGTGTGGCATCTATAAGATGTATTTAATATACATCTTATAGATGCCATCAAGCAATGACATTATGGCAAAAAAAAACGCTCCCGAAGGAGCGTCTCTGTTAGCGACCGAAGAGGTCGCGTTTTTTCGGTTTAAACGGTTGGGCAATGACCACCAGCACGGCGACCACCAGGTACGCAGCAAAGATCCCTAATAGCCACTGTGGCATTTCAAGGGTTAAAAAAGACCACTGACGCTCGGCGCAGTCGCCGGATGCCAGGAAAACCTGAGGCAGCCATTTGTCCAGCGGTAACCAGCTTGGAAAGCGCGCCGCAAAATCACAGGTCATGAACGGAGACGGGTAAAGCTGGATCATGGTGTGCTCATACGCTAACTGCAGACCGCGCCAGGCGCTGTAAATCCAGATAACCATCGCTACATAACGCAGCGGCGTTTTTGGCGCGATAGCACCCACCAGCCCGGCACCCATTACGCCGAATAACGCACTACGTTCGTAAATACACAACACGCAAGGTTTAAGCAGCATCACGTGCTGGAACCACAGCGCAACGAGTTCCAGCGCCAGGGCGGTTAGCGCCAACAATAACCATGCTCCGCGACCGCGGGAGCACTGGTTTAAAAATCGCAACATAATAAATTCCCTGCAACATGCGTAGAGAGCGCAGTTTAAACCAATTCAATTTATGCGCCACTAGCAGCTATTGAAATATTGTGTAATCGGATAATTATCATGCAAAAAGTCAAACCGGGCAGTGATTTGCCCGGTAAGTTGTTATGAAAGTGTAGCTAACCAGCCTATTTGCGTCATCCACTCGGTCACCGGGACGAGGGTGAATTCCACGCACAAAAGACCGACCAGCGTCAGTACGAGGGTATACGGCAGCGCCATCCATACCATGCGGCCATAGGAGAGGCGAATCAACGGTGCCAGTGCGGAAGTCAGCAGGAACAGGAATGCGGCCTGGCCATTCGGAGTTGCAACGGAAGGCAGGTTAGTCCCGGTATTAATCGCCACGGCTAACAGTTCGAACTGGTTCAGGCTGATGGTCCCGTGTTCCATCGCCGCTTTGGCTTCGTTAATGTAAATCGTGCCTACAAAGACGTTATCGGAGATAGAAGAAAGCAGACCGTTAAAGAGGTAGAACAGAGTGAGCTGGGCATGCTCTGAAGCCTGTAAAACAAAATGAATAATCGGAGCGAACAGTTGCTGATCGATAATTACGGCCACAATTGAGAAGAACACGGTCAGCAGCGCGGTGAACGGCAGTGACTCGGTGAACGCCTTGCCGATAGCATGTTCATCAGTGACCCCCGTTAAGGACGTCGCCAGGATGATAACCGACAGGCCTATCAGTCCAACTTCGGCCAGATGCAGGGCCAGGGCGATAACCAGCCAGACGCCGATAATCGCCTGGACAATCAGTTTGATCTTGTCCTGGCGGGTACGCTGCTGGCGGCTTTGATCGTCATATTGCTGCAGAACGTCACGTACCTTTTCAGGCAATGTTTCACCATAGCCAAACCAACGTAATTTCTCGACCAGCATGCAGGTTAGCAGCCCGCAGATCAGCACCGGGACGGTGACCGGGGACATCCGCAGGAAGAAATCCCCGAAATGCCAGCCCGCCGCTTTGGCGATAATCAGGTTTTGCGGTTCACCAACCATGGTCATCACGCCGCCTAACGCCGTGCCGACGCCGGCATGCATCATCAGGCTGCGCAGAAAACCGCGGAACTGCTCAAGCACGGCTTTATTGTGCTGATCAATATGGCTGTCATCGAGCATATTATCTTCCCCTCGGGAAGAGGCGATGCGGTGGTAAATGCCATAAAAACCGACCGCCACGCTTATCACGACGGCGACCACGGTCAATGCATCGAGGAACGCGGACAGGAAGGCGGCGGCTACGCAGAAGGACAGCGACAGCAGCATTTTAGAGCGAATGCTCAGCAGCAATCGGGTAAAAATAAACAGCAGTAACTGCTTCATAAAGTAGATGCCCGCCACCATAAACATCAGCAGCAATAACACCTCAAGATTGGCGGCAATCTCTTCACGCACGTGCGTGGCGCTGGTCATGCCAATGACGACGGCTTCAATCGCCAGCAGGCCACCCGGCAGTAGCGGATAACACTTGAGCGCCATTGCCAGCGTAAAGATGAACTCAGCCACCAGCAGCCACCCGGCAACGAACGGGTTGATGAAGAAAATAATCGGGTTAACGATTAAGAAGGATAATAATGCGAGTTTGTACCAGTCCGGCGACTGGCCTAAAAAGTTGCGCCACAGCGCGCGACCCCAGGATAGCTCCATGGCAGTTTCCCTTACCTGTAAAAATGAAATCATGTTTTTATGTTTGACGGCAAAGCTTAGCGGGAGGAGGGAACGCAGGCAAGCTCTTCACGTGCTTCGTCGCGCCAATTGCGCCCCAGCGTTATCTGGAAAATGAAGCCTTGATCCACTTTTTCTTCATTGCCTCAGCTATCAGCTATCAGACCCGTCTGGTATGATGTGTGTAACTATGTTTTGCTGTGTAATGGAATTATTACTATGGTCATTAAGGCGCAAAGCCCAGCGGGGTTCGCGGAAGAGTACATCATTGAAAGTATCTGGAATAACCGCTTCCCCCCAGGCACTATTTTGCCCGCTGAACGTGAACTCTCTGAACTTATCGGAGTAACACGCACCACGCTACGCGAAGTGTTACAGCGCCTGGCGCGGGACGGCTGGTTGACCATTCAGCACGGCAAACCGACGAAAGTGAATAATTTCTGGGAAACGTCAGGACTGAATATTCTTGAAACGCTGGCGCGCCTCGATCACGAGAGCGTTCCGCAGCTCATTGATAATCTGCTGTCGGTGCGTACTAACATATCAACAATCTTCATTCGCACCGCATTCCGCCAACATCCGGACAAAGCGCAGGAAGTGCTGGCGACGGCAAATCAGGTAGCCGACCACGCTGACGCTTTTGCTGACCTGGACTACAACATTTTCCGCGGCCTGGCATTCGCGTCCGGCAATCCGATTTACGGCCTGATCCTCAACGGCATGAAGGGATTGTATACCCGTATTGGTCGTCATTATTTCGCCAATCCGGAAGCCCGCGGTCTGGCACTGAGCTTCTACCGTAAGCTGTCATTGCTCTGCGAGCAGGGCTCCCATGACCAGGTGTATGAGACGGTGCGCAGTTACGGTCACGACAGCGGCGAGATTTGGCATCGCATGCAGAAAAACCTGCCCGGCGATTTAGCCATTCAGGGCCGTTAATCGCTCAATGCCGGATGGTGGTGTGAACACCTTATCCGGCCTACGTGGATGTCTAGTGTAGGCCGGATAAGACGCTTTCGCGTCGCCATCCGGCAATAAGATTCACAGACCGTTCATTCTCGGCGGGCAACGTTCCAGCAGTTCCACGCTGCCATCCTCATTTTGTTGCTCCAGCGTTACGTCAAAACCCCATAACCGATGGACGTGCTTCAGCACCTCTTTGCGGCCCTTATCCAGCGGGGCGCGATTATGCGGGATATAACGCAGTGTGAGAGAGCGATCGCCGCGCAAATCGACATTCCATACCTGAATGTTTGGCTCCAGGTTGCTCAGGTTATACTGCGACGACAGCCGGTTACGAATTTCACGGTATCCCTCTTCGTTATGAATTGCTGAGATTTCCAGATAATTATGTCTGTCATCGTCCAACACGGTGAACAGGCGGAAATCACGCATCACCTTCGGTGACAGGAACTGGCTGATAAAGCTCTCATCTTTAAAATCACGCATCGCGAAGTGCAGGGTTTCCAGCCAGTCAGAACCGGCGATATCCGGGAACCAGTATTTATCTTCCTCGGTCGGAGACTGACAAATACGTTTGATGTCCTGGAACATGGCGAATCCGAGCGCATAAGGGTTTATCCCGCTATACCACGGGCTGTTGTACGGCGGCTGGAACACCACATTGGTATGGCTGTGTAGAAACTCCAGCATAAACCGCTCGGTCACTTTGCCTTCATCGTACAGGTGGTTAAGGATGGTGTAATGCCAGAACGTCGCCCAGCCTTCGTTCATCACCTGGGTCTGTTTCTGCGGATAAAAATACTGGCTCACTTTGCGCACGATACGCAGCACTTCACGCTGCCAGGACTCCAGCAGCGGGGCATTTTTTTCCATAAAGTACAGCAGGTTTTCCTGGGGTTCAGAAGGATAACGCCGCGCTTCAAACACGGTTTTCTCTTCCTCTTTTTTCGGCAAGGTACGCCACAGCATATTTACCTGACTTTGCAGATATTCTTCGCGGCTTTTTTGCCGCGCTTTCTCTTCCTGCAATGAAATTTTTTGCGGGCGTTTATAGCGATCGACACCGTAGTTCATCAGTGCATGGCAGGAATCGAGCAGTTTTTCGACTTCGTCGACGCCGTAGCGCTCTTCACACTGGGTAATGTAGTTTCGGGCAAAAATCAGATAATCAACAATGGAGCTGGCATCCGTCCAGCTACGGAAAAGGTAGTTGTTCTTGAAGAAGGAGTTATGCCCATAGCAGGCGTGTGCCATCACCAGCGCCTGCATGGTGATGGTGTTCTCCTCCATCAGATACGCGATACACGGGTTGGAGTTGATGACAATCTCATAAGCCAGCCCTTGCTGACCGTGCTTATACAGACGTTCGGTTTCAATAAATTTTTTACCAAACGACCAGTGGGTATAGTTAATCGGCATCCCGACGCTGGAGTAGGCGTCCATCATCTGCTCGGAGGTAATGACCTCGATTTGGTGCGGATAGGTCTCCAGTCGGTAGAGTTTTGCCACGCGGTCTATTTCCGCCAGATAGACATCCAGCAGATCAAACGTCCAGTCGGGTCCATCGCTCAACCGTGTGGTGTCCTTGTTCATGGAATCAATCGTAGCCATTCGCGCACCCTCATTGTTGGCGGCACTCTCTGTCTGGAGTACCTCATTTCAAGCATAGAACACGGTGTTAAAAAACGTGCTGCGGCAGAAAATTTTTCTTTGCGATATCACGTTAATCCAACATCGAAAAACAGGATGTTCACGAAATTTTATGCTGGATAAAAATGACGCACAGCAGGAGATCCTAAAGCAGAGACATCCCTGTCGTTACCGCTATGTGTGAGATACATCACCATAAAAAAGCCATATGTTGAATAATATTTTCAACTGAGTTATCAAGATGTAATTAGATGATTATTCTTTTACTGTTAACGGAGTGGCTATGCGAGTTGTCATACTGGGAAGTGGTGTCGTTGGCGTGACCAGCGCCTGGTATTTAAGTCAGGCTGGACACGATGTCACCGTCATTGATCGTGAGCCCGGTCCGGCGCTGGAAACCAGTGCGGCGAATGCGGGGCAAATCTCTCCAGGCTATGCAGCACCGTGGGCGGCACCCGGCGTACCGCTAAAAGCGATTAAATGGATGTTTCAACGCCATGCGCCGTTGGCCGTTCGCCTTGACGGCACGCAGTTCCAACTGAAATGGATGTGGCAGATGCTACGCAACTGTGACACCAGTCATTACATGGAAAACAAAGGTCGTATGGTGCGTCTGGCGGAATATAGCCGTGATTGCCTGAAGGCGCTGCGAGTCACTACCGGCATTGAATATGAAGGTCGTCAGGGCGGGACGCTGCAGCTATTCCGTACCGCGCAGCAGTATGAGAACGCCACGCGCGACATCGCCGTTCTGGAAGATGCGGGTGTGCCATATCAACTGCTGGAAGCCCATCGCCTCGCGGAAGTGGAACCGGCGCTGGCCGAAGTGGCGCATAAGCTGACCGGCGGGCTGCGTCTACCGAATGACGAAACCGGCGACTGTCAGCTGTTTACCCAACGCCTGGCGCAAATGGCGGAGCTGGCAGGGGTTAAATTCCGCTTCAACACACCGGTTGATAAGCTGCTGAGCGATGGCGAGCAGATTTATGGCGTGCAGTGTGGCGAGGAAATTATCAAAGCCGATGCTTATGTGATGGCGTTTGGCTCTTACTCCACGGCTATGCTGAAAGGGATGGTCGATATTCCGGTTTACCCACTCAAAGGTTATTCGCTGACCATTCCGATCGCGGAGGACGACGGCGCGCCGGTGTCGACTATCCTTGATGAAACCTACAAAATTGCCATTACCCGTTTTGATAACCGTATCCGCGTGGGCGGCATGGCGGAGATCGTGGGCTTCAATACTGAATTATTACAGCCGCGACGTGAAACGCTGGAAATGGTGGTGCGCGATCTCTTCCCGCGCGGGGGGCATGTGGAGCAGGCCACCTTCTGGACCGGGCTGCGGCCGATGACGCCGGACGGCACGCCGGTAGTCGGGCGTACCCGTTTTAAGAACCTGCTGCTCAACACCGGTCACGGTACGCTGGGCTGGACCATGGCCTGTGGATCGGGACAGTTGCTGAGCGATATTCTTTCTGGTCGCACGCCCGCCATCCCTTACGATGACCTGAGCGTGGCGCGTTACAGCCCAGGATTTTCGCCGTCACGTCCACGACATTTACACGGCGCACATAGCTGAGAAGGACGCGAGATGACCCGCCCAATACTGGCCAGCATTGACCTGCAGGCGTTGAAACAAAATTTAGGCATTGCACGGCAGGCCGCACCGGACGCCCGCGTCTGGTCGGTGGTAAAAGCCAATGCTTATGGACATGGCATTGAGCGCGTCTGGAATGCGCTGGGGACCACCGACGGTTTCGCCATGCTGAATCTGGAAGAAGCGATAACGCTGCGCGAGCGTGGCTGGAAAGGCCCGATCTTAATGCTGGAAGGTTTTTTCCACGCCGACGATCTGACGGTGTATGACCAATATCGTTTAACCACCTGTGTACACAGCAACTGGCAGCTCAAAGCGTTACAAAATGCCCGACTGAACGCTCCGCTGGATGTATACCTGAAGGTTAACAGCGGCATGAACCGTCTGGGCTTTTTGCCTGAGCGGGTGGCAACCGTCTGGCAACAGCTGCGGGCGATGCCGAATGTGGGTGAAATGACGCTGATGTCGCACTTTGCTGATGCCGAACATCCGGACGGTATTCAGGACGCGATGGCGCGTATTGCACAGGCGACGGAAGGGCTTGAATGCCGACGTTCGCTGTCAAACTCCGCCGCCACGCTGTGGCACCCGGAAGCCCATTTCGACTGGGTACGACCGGGTATTATTTTGTACGGCGCCTCTCCGTCAGGGCAATGGCGGGACATCGCCAACACCGGTCTCAAACCGGTAATGAGCCTGAACAGCGAGGTCATCGGGGTGCAAACGCTGAAGGCCGGTGACAGGGTCGGCTACGGTGGGCGTTACACCGCACGCGGTGAACAACGTATCGGGATTGTGGCGACCGGCTATGCCGATGGATATCCGCGGCATGCACCGAGCGGCACGCCGGTGCTGGTGGACGGTGTCCGTACCGGGACGGTCGGCACGGTGTCGATGGATATGCTGGCAGTGGATCTGACGCCATGTCCTCAGGCAGGCATTGGTACGCCGGTAGAGCTGTGGGGCAAAGAGATCAAAATCGACGATGTGGCTACCGCGGCCGGTACGGTGGGGTACGAATTGATGTGCTCGCTGGCGCTGCGCGTACCGGTTGTGACGGTGTAACTTTTGTAAAGTTGCCTGATGGCGCTGCGCTTATCAGGCCTACAATAGCTGTACATTTGTAAGCCGGGTAAGGCGCAGCCGCTACCCGGCAAAAACATCACTATTATTCATCCTCATCTTCTGCCACGCGAACGCCGACTTTCAGCACCGAATTATCTTCTTTCTCGGCCACAGTCCAGATCATCCCGGCAAATTCGACCTGGTCGCCGACCACCGGTGCGGCGCCTAACAATTGCTGGACGATCTCACCCAGTGTCTGCTGCTTATCGCGATATTCAGTGCCATCTTCCAGCCCGTAAATCAGCGCCACGTCGGCGTATTTGGCGCTGGCTTCGAGAATAAAGTCACCAAAGAAACGCTGGTCTAACGCGACCGGCGGCGACTGGCTGAACAGCTTGCCTAATGCGGGAAGATCGCGCTCGCGACCAATAACGCACAGCACGTCACCTTCGCGCAGGCGGGTGCTGCCCGACGGATGAAACAGCACGTTGTCACGAAACAGCGCGGCAATTCGCGTCTCGTCTGGCATATGCAGGTCGCGTAGTGCGGCCCCCACACACCATTTATCGGCACTCAGTTGATAAACAAACTGCTCCCAGGGATTGTCAGGATGAATATCCAGACCAATGCGCGAAACGGGCCAGCCGACCGGTGGAACCACCACTTTGGCTTTTTTGGCCGCCCACGAGAGCGATGTCCCCTGAAACAACAGCGAAATCAGGACGACGAAGAACGCGACGTTAAAGAACAGACGGGCATTATCCAGCCCGGCCATCATCGGGAAGACGGCGAGGATGATCGGCACCGCACCGCGCAAGCCGACCCAACTGATGAAAATGCGCTCACGCAGATTAAAACCCCGGAACGGCAGCAGCCCGGCGAACACCGACAGCGGGCGGGCAACGAAAATCATCCAGGCAGACAAAATCAGCGCCGGAATGGCAATGGGCAGCAGGTCGGACGGCGTCACTAGCAGACCCAGTACCAGGAACATGGCGATTTGCGCCAGCCAGGCCAGGCCGTCAAAGTTTTGTAGAATACCGAACCGGTTGCGAATGGGGCGATTACCCAACAGGAAGCCACACAGGTAGACCGCCAGAATACCGCTGCCTTCCAGCGCGGTGGTGAGGGCAAAAATCAGGATCCCGCCGCTTAACGCCAGCAGTGGATACAATCCGGCAGGCAGCGAAATCCGGTTAATCATTTGCTGGAGCAGATAACCGCCACCCAGACCCAGCGCAATACCCAGACCGAACTGTTGAATAATATGCACCGCGAACATCCAGCTTAAGCCGGTCTCGTGGTTTTGGATCATTTCAATTAGCGTGATGGTCAGAAACACCGCCATCGGGTCATTGCTGCCCGATTCTATTTCCAGCGTCGAGCCGACACGTTCGTTCAGACCCTTCCCACCGAGCAGGGAAAATACCGCCGCGGCGTCGGTTGAGCCAACAATCGCGCCAATCAATAAACCCTCGATGAGATCCAGATGAAACAGCCACGCGGCCATCATGCCGGTTAAGCCGGAGGTGATCAGCACGCCCACGGTCGCCAGTGATAATGCCGGACCGAGCGCTACGCGAAAGGAACTGGCCTGGGTACGCATCCCGCCATCAAGCAGGATAACCGCCAGCGCCAGGTTACTCACCATGTAGGCGAAAGGGTAGTTATCAAAAGGAATACCGCCAATGCCATCTACGCCCGCTAACATACCGATCGCGAGAAATATCACCAGGATCGGGATACCAAGACGTGATGAGAATGAACTGAGTAAGATACTGCAGGTGACGAGAACGGAACCCAAAATAAAAAGGCTAATAATTGCTGCGGCATCCAACGTTCGGTTACTCCTGAATTACGCTGTTTCGTATTAACAAACCCTAACATATTAGCGGCAGAAACAGCGTTTTACTTAGCCCTGTTAGCAGCTTTTTTTACGATTTCAGCACCGGATGCCCGGTTAAGGTGAGCTGGCTGCTATTTTTCACGTTTCGCAGCACCGCTTTTGCCCCGAGCGGGAGCGTGACGGTGCGCTGTTCGTGACCAAAATCGAGACCGCTAATCAACGGTACCGACAGTCTGGCACGCAGAAATGTGCAGACTTCCTCCAGATTGTAGCCAGCGTCGTAATCGTTTGGTGCGCTGCCGCTAAAACTGCCGAGAATAATGGCGTTCTGACGGGCTAAAATGCCCGCGTGGTACAGCTGCAACAGCATGCGCTCGACGCGGAACGGATGCTCATTAATGTCTTCCAGCACCAGAATACCGTTATCAATGGCGGGCATATACGGGGTGCCAATCAGCGAAATGAGCATCGCCAGATTACCGCCCCACAGCGTGCCTTCGGTGGCGCAGTCCGGACCATCACCTTGCCAGTCGATAGTAAATTGCGCATTGCGTAATGCCTGCCAGAAATGGTGTTCGGTAAACGCGTTCATTTCTTCGGCACCAAAATTGGCCGCTAACATCGGGCCGCTGAAGGTAATGACGTTGCCTTGTGCCAGTAGGCCGCACTGGATTGCCGTAAAGTCGCTGTGTCCGCAAATGAGCAGTGGGTCGTGTTGCTGGCGGGCGGTCAGTGCCTGCCAGTCAATAGCATCCAGTAAACGGCTGGCGCCATAGCCGCCGCGCACCGCCAGTACAATGGTATCGGGCGTTTTCAGCTCAACCAATGCATTCACATCCGCTAACCGTTCGGTTTCCGTCCCGGCAAAACGCTGGTAGCGACGTGCAATAACCGCCGAGTTTGTGACCTGATGACCGGCCTCAGTAAGGCGCGAAAGCCCGCGCAATGCCGCTTGCTGGTTGATACAGTAGCCCGAGGGGGCAATTAAGTGAAACCGGGACATGGCATTTCCTTGCTACAACTAAAACCAAATGTATATCATGCCGCGTAGGTATGTCGTTGTCACCTCAGCGACAGGTTCCGGCTATAAGGATAGATGACGTGAAATTGAGATGGTTTGCTTTTTTGGTTGTATTACTTGCGGGCTGTAGTTCAAAACAGGATTACAAAAATCCGCCATGGAATGCTGAAGTTCCGGTTAAACGCGCAATGCAATGGATGCCGATCAGTGAAAAAGCCGGCGCGGCCTGGGGGGTAAGCCCACAATTGATTACGGCCATCATCGCCATTGAATCAGGCGGAAATCCGAATGCGGTCAGTAAATCTAACGCCGTTGGGCTGATGCAGCTCAAAGCCTCTACCTCCGGACGGGATGTCTACCGTCGGATGGGCTGGAGTGGCGAGCCGTCAACCAGTGAGCTGAAAAACCCTGAGCGCAACATCTCAATGGGTGCCGCGTACCTGAATATTCTCGAAACCGGACCATTGGCCGGCATCGAAGACCCACAGGTGATGCAATATGCGCTGGTGGTGTCATATGCCAACGGTGCGGGGGCGTTGCTGCGGACATTCTCCTCCGACAGGAAAAAAGCCATCAACAAAATCAACGATCTCAGTCCGGATGAATTTATTGAGCATGTGGCTGATAATCATCCGGCGCCGCAGGCTCCGCGTTATATCTGGAAGCTTCAGCAAGCGCTGGATGTGATGTAGTTCGCGTGAGGTTACTCGCGTACCTTGTTGGATTTTTCCCGGGCCTCACGTTCGAGTGAAAAAATAATCCGCTGTAAGTTCCGCTCCACCGCCGGGCTGACGTTGAGAAAACGGAAGCTCAGGCGGGGAGTAGTGATGGTTTCATTTTTCCCGTCGATAACTTTGCGCTCGCTGATGGAAATAAGCTGGGCGTCAACGTGGTACACTCCCCATTGTTCCATGTTGATTTCAACCTGCGAAAAGCGCATGCCCTCCACCAGTCCTTCTGGTTTTGCCTCTTCTAACAGCGCGCCCATCCCGCCGAGCGATAAATCGAACAACCGAAAACGTAAAATGCTGTTGTCCGGCATTTTTGCCGTGCAGTGATAGGGCGGATGCAATGGGGCACCAATACGGAAATATTCCCGGCGCTGGACAAACCACAGCGCGGGCGGCAGCGACGAGATAAATGCCGGCAACCGTTGAAATTCCCCTTTTTTGAGCTGAGGCAGGGTGAACTCGACCTTGGCGCCCTGCGTTTCAGCGATGACAGAGACGTGGTTTGCCCGCTGAACGGCCTGGTTTTCATATTCCTGGCTGCCAAAATCCATAACTAATTCATCCGGGCTCACCGCGAGAATTTTGCTGATGAATTGCCCTCCTGACCAGGAGATTCGCAGGGGGATCTGCTGTGAATTTAAGTCGCGGAGAACGCCTAACACCGCCAATGGATTTTGCTTCAGGAACTGCTCATGGTAGTTGCTCACACCTAATGACTCCTGGATGCCTGGTTTGTCGTTGGATTATCGGCATCGCGCGACAGAACTTAATACAAATGGATGAAATTTTTTATTAAGTCCGCTGAACGCAAGCTGTAGAAAAACGCCGGGCGACGGCTTGCCTATACTTAACGTACTGGCGCAGGAATGGCTTGCGCGTGCGTTCATTGGAAAGAGGGCCTGAAAATGGGAATTATTGCCTGGATTATTTTTGGTCTGATTGCGGGTGTTATCGCTAAACTGCTCATGCCGGGGCGCGATGGCGGAGGATTTATTCTGACCTGTATTCTCGGCATTGTCGGGGCTGTGGTTGGCGGATGGCTGGCAACCATGTTTGGTATCGGGGGAGATATCAGCGGGTTTAATCTGCACAGTTTCCTGGTGGCCGTCGTCGGTGCCATTCTCGTGCTGGGGATTTTCCGGTTGGTA
>NZ_SZXN01000064.1:61282-75589 GCF_005281195.1 Citrobacter sp. wls613 | reverse complement strand
CGAGATTAATTCAGCGGCCCCTGCGGGGGCCGCCTCTCATGGCTAATCTGGTGTGATTTATTGCACGGTCTGCGTTGTTTTTTCAGTTACTGGCCGTGTCGACGGGACGCTATCACAGGGTTTTTCTTTGGCGCAAATCAGGTCGAGCATTTTTAAGGTGACGCCGTTGGTCCAGCCAAAGCCGTCCTGTAACGGGTACTCGCCACCGCCACCGCCGGTTCCTGTGCTGCTGACGTCGTATTTTTCAACCAGCTTTTTCTCCCGGTCATAGGTATGCTGCACGTTGGTCAGGAAGCGCCAGGTGACCTCCATGGCGACCTTATCCTGGCCGTAGTTTTGTAACCCGGACGCTGCAACCCACTGGAGTGGTGCCCAGCCGTTCGGGGCATCCCACTGTTGACCGCTTTTCACCGACGTTGTGGCCAGACCGCCGGGTTGCAGCAGATGCGCCTGGGTCGCCGCAGCCACCTTGCTGGCGCGATCGTTGGCCGCCGCATTGACATACAACGGGAACAGGGCGGCGGCGGTCAGTTGATTGCGTACTTTCTGACTTTTTAAATCGTAGTCGGCATACCAGCCCTCTTTATCGTTCCACAGGTAGCTTTCAATCCCTTTTTGTCGCGCATTAGCGAAGCCTTCGTACTGTGTAGCTTTGGCTTCATCCCCTGCGGCTTTGCTGGCAAGCGCAATCATTTTTTCCATCTTGTACAGCAGCGCATTGAGATCGACAGGGACGATGCTGGTGGTGCGCAGGGTGCTTAACTGGTTCGGGTTGTCCATCCAACGTGAGCTAAAATCCCAGCCCGAGGCGGCGGCCGAACGCAGGTCGCGGTAAATGTCGGTGGCCGGACGGTTCGGATTGCTTTTGGCGGTGGCGATATCTTCAACCCAGGACTCGGGTCTTGGCGTATCACGGTCATCCCAGTAGCGGTTTAACACCGTGCCGTCAGCCAGTTTGACTACCCGTTTGTTCTGCTGACCTGGCTTAAGCGTTTCGACGCCCTCCATCCAGTAGCTGTACTCTTTCTGCATCTGCGGCAGGTATTTTTTCAGCGCATCATTACCGTCGTGCTGCGCCAGCAGTTCAACCATAAAGGCGAAGAACGGCGGCTGGGAGCGGCTCAGATAATAGCTGCGGTTACCGTTAGGAATGTGTCCCCAGGCATCAATCTCGTAAGCGAAGTTCGCCACCATGTCGGAGACCTTGTCCCAGTGGTTGCTCTCGGCAAGCCCCAGCATAGTGAAATAGCTGTCCCAGTAATAAATTTCGCGAAAACGCCCGCCGGGCACCACATACGGCTCCGGCAGTGGCAGCAATGAGTCCCATTTTTCCACGTCAGTCGTCGAGCGCGTTAGCACCGGCCACAGCCCGTCGATATGCTCACGCAGCGACTGCCCGGCGGGCGGTACGTATTTCTCACCCTCTTTGGGCAGCGTAAAATTCACACCGACGAAATGACGAAGATCGAAGCCGGACTGGTTTTTTTGCATCCGATAATCAGCAAGGATCATCAGTGGATCGCTATTGGGCACTGCATCGGCAAAGGTTTTCTGATCCGGGAACAGTTTGGCGGTTTGCACATCATTAAACAGAGGGCCGAGCAGGATATCAGGGGGCTGCGGCGTTGCGGCGGGCTGTTCCTCGGCGTGGGCGCCGAATGAAGCAAGGGCCAAAAGGGTACTTGCGAGCGTGAGTTTTACTGTAACAGAGAGCAGGCCAGGATGGCGAATTGCTGGCGTTATCATCGGGTAATCTCCTTAGCGGCGTGCCGAAGTTGCGGCATTTACCATGAGAAAACCTTAGTTCAGGATCGACCGTTACGCGTTATAGGGACCCTATTTTGCGAACAAACAGACGTTTCTGCACGTGATGTGAAAGTTGCACGCCCTTTGTGATAACAGGACGTGCAGCGGCGTTTAGCCCACGCGGATGACCTGATGTGCCGCGCAGTCAAGGGTCAGGGTGTCCCCCATTTTGATGGCGTCGAGCGCCTCACCCTGCTGGCATACCCAGCCGATCCTCATCTCGCGGGCAATGATTGCCGAATGGGACGCATCGCTGCCCGCGCGCAAACAGATGCCTTTGATGGTCAGCGGATCCAACTGCAGTACGGTGGACGGGTAAATGACGTCTGCCACCAGGATTGTCGGGCGAATAAAGGTCGGGATTTGAGCGGGTATTCCGGTCAAATGCCGAAGCGAGCGGTACAGTAAATCGTCAATATCGATATACCGCGCCTGCAAATAGGGGTCGTCGAGCTGGAGATACTGCTGACTCAGGTCGCTCAATACCGTATGCCAGGCATGTTCGGCGCGACACTGTTTTTCGCGCATGATAGCGCAGGCCATGTCATATAACTCGGTATCGTCCAGCAGCGTGTGGTGGCCGGAGAAAATCGCGGCGATATCGGCGGAGTATTTCTCTTCGGCAAGCGCTGTTAAACAGTTCAGATCCTCCAGCGTATTGCGGATTGCCGCCTGTAACCGCTGCTGTTCGTACGGTAAATCGGTGGCAGGCTGCGGGGCTACCTCTGCGGCGACCGGCGTATAGCGAAAGGCCATCCCTGTTGCTTGTATCGGCGCTGAGTTGGTGATGCCGCCGGTATGTGGTTGTTCAACGGACTCACCAAAGTTCTGCGCAGCCAGCTGTTTGAATGCCGCCAGCGCGTCGTCGGCCTGTTCACCTTTGGCAATTAAGCGCAGCGTGTCATTACAACGCACCTGCAGCAGCGCGATTTGGTTCAGGCTGTCCGGGACCACGCACTTACCGTTTTTCTCAAGCAGCATGTCGGCGCGAAAGCCAGACAGCGTGGAGACCAGCCGTGACGCGGGGCGAACGTGGATGCCGTTGGGGTTTTTGACCACCACGGCAACAGAGCGGGCCTCGTCATCAGCAGAGAGGTCTTCCGGCGAGGTCACGACCGGGGACGACGGTGGTAAACCCAGTTGCGCATATTTGGCATCGAGGGCGCTCATGGCATCGCGAATGACGCGGTCGATATCGGCACCTGCTGCGGCGCTGACCGTTGCGGCCAGGGTGCCTTCTACCAGCGGGGCTGCGCACAAGCGTACCTTCGCGGCGATCGTCGGATCGAGCAGTTCCAGGGCGGTTTCCGCACTTAATAACGCGCTGCCGATATCCATCATCACCAGCACGTGATCCGTGTCCGCGACGGACTCAATGGCTTCCATCACTTTAATTGGATCGGTGCCGATAGGATTATCGGGATCGTCAATGCCCGCGGCGATCGCGAGTTTGCACCCTTCGCCCATTAACATCTGTCGGGCTAACTCGCCGACGCCTGCGCCCAACTGCGCGCTATGAGACACAATAACCAAGTTTACCATCGCTTTATCCTTACTCTCTGGCGGCCTGAGCCAGCATTTGCATCATAAACATCACCGACGTTGCGCCGGGATCCTGATGCCCGATACTGCGCTCACCCAGATAGCTGGCACGACCTTTACGTGCCTGCATGGTGATGGTGCTTTGTGCAGCCGCTTCTGCTTGTTGACTCGCCGCGTCCAGCGCCGCCTGTACATTCAGTTTTTGTTCGCAGGACTGACGTAGCGACTCGACCACCGGTACCCAGACATCACACATGGTTTTGTCCCCGGGCTCGGCTTTACCTCGGCTAATCACGCCTTCTGCGCCATCGCGCATCATCTGATACAGCTCGTCCAGCGTCAGGCTCTGATGGGCCTGAGTCACCTGTGCGGCGCGGATGAAGAAGGTGCCGAACAGCGGACCGCTGGCCCCGCCGACGCTGGAAAGCAGCACCATGCCGGTGTTTTTCAAAATGAAACCGATGTCTTTATCCGCAATGGACGGCAGTTTTTCGACCACTTTACTGAAGCCACGGTGCATATTCAGGCCGTGGTCGGCGTCGCCAATTTCCCGGTCCAGACCGGTCAGAAAATCACTTTCGGTGGTAAATATTTCACCGCAGCGATAAAGCCAGTTAACGATTTGTGTTCTGTTGAGGGACATTATGAATCTCCTTATTTACCCCAGTTGAGAGCAGGGGTGTGCACCGGTGCATCCCACAGGTTCAGCGTTTCGTCATCGACCTTTAACAGGGTGATGGAGAAACCGGTCATATCCAGAGAGGTACAGTAAGAGCCAATCAGATTGCGTTCGATGATGATACCCGCATCCTGACAGCGGCTTTCAAGACGGTTATAGACGCCGAACAGCTCGGATAGCGGCGTTGCGCCAAGGTTATTGACCAGCGCAATGACGCGGTCGCCCTGTTGCAGCGCTTGTTTGGTTTCTTTACCTTCCTGCCAGGCACCCTGGATGTTGTCCCAGTGGCGCAGCGTACGGCTGTAATGACCGTTTTCCAGCAGGGTGTCGAACATTTCATCCACGGTCTGGTCGAGGGAAGAGAAGGCGCGTCGGTCGATCCCCGGCTCCCCATGAATGCCGACGCCAAACTCCATTTCGTTATCCTGCAGCGTAAACGAAGGTTGCCCTGCGGCCGGGACAGTACAGGCGCCGATAGCAATGCCGATAGAGTGACCGAGGTTATTCAGTTTGCGACCCAATGCGGCACACGCTTCCAGCGAGTCTCCGCGCTCGGCAGCCGCGCCGACCAGTTTTTCAATCAGCACGGTATTCGCAACACCGCGACGTCCGGCGGTATACAGGCTATCTTTTACCGCTACGTCGTCGTCAACAACCATGGTCGTGACCTTGACGCCGCTTTCGTGCAACAGCTCGGTAGCGGTTTCAAAATTCAGAATGTCACCGGTGTAATTTTTGATGATTAGCAGCACGCCTTCGCCACCGTCAATTTGCATGGCGCATTCGAACATTTTGTCCGGGGTTGGCGAGGTGAAAATCTCCCCCGGACAGGCACCGGAAAGCATGCCCTGACCAATATAGCCGCAGTGCATTGGTTCATGCCCGCTGCCGCCACCTGAAAGTAGCGCCACTTTGCCCATCACCGGCGCGTCAGAACGAGTGACGTATACCGGGTCCTGATGCAGTGCCAGAGAAGGGTAGGCTTTTGCCAGCCCGGCGAGTTGTTCATTCAGTACGTCTTCAACACGGTTGATCAATTTTTTCATTTTTATGCTCCGTAGACAGTCCTGAGATGGCTGCAAAAAACGGCAGACATCTGGTGTAGGGTATCGGTGATGTACAGCGCCACGGCGACCTCTCGCTGCCGATAAGGTAATTTTGCATATGGGTTGTCAAAAGAAAATTGCCGTAATGAGCGTTTCAATACGGAACATCTTCGCTGATAAATGTTCCGTATTGAAACGTAGTGGTGCATAAAACAGCAGAAATGAGAGATGCGGCAGGTTTAGCGCAAAACGCCTGAGCGTGGGGAGGTGAAGTAAAAACCACCTGCACTGCAGGTGGTTTTGTTCGCAAGAGCGGAGTCCGGTCTTAGCCCGGATAGATACCACGATCTTTACGCGCCAGCAGAATACGCTCACAGGCGACAATGTAGGCGGCAGTACGCAGAGAGCAGGATTTCTCCGCGGCTTTTTCCCACACGTGGACCATTGCGTCGGTCATGATCTTATCCATGCGCGCGTTGATCTCTTCTTCGCTCCAGAAGAAGCTTGCCATGTCCTGCACCCATTCAAAGTAGCTGACGGTAACGCCACCGGCGTTACAGACCACGTCAGGTACCACAACGATACCGCGGCTGGCCAGTACGTCATCGGCATCCGGGTAGGTTGGGCCGTTTGCGCCTTCGAGCACCAGCTTACAGGTCAGCGTTTCCGCGCGATGACGGGTGATCTGGCCTTCAAGCGCAGCCGGGATCAGAATATCCATCTCCACGCTCCAGAACGCTTCGCTGGCGATGGTTTCAGCACCCGGGAAACCGGCAATTTGTTTGTGCTCTAACTGCCATGCAGTCAGCGCAGTCATGTCGATCCCGGTGGTATTAAACAGGGTGGCGGTATGATCCTGAATAGCGACCACGCGTGCACCCGCACCGGCGAACAGGCGAGCTGCTTCACTCCCCACGTTACCAAAACCTTGCACCGCCACGCGAGCGCCTTCAACGGCGATGTTGGCACGGCGCGCAACTTCCAGACCGCTGACGAATACGCCGCGACCGGTGGCTTTATCACGACCCAGAGAGCCGCCAAGATGGATTGGTTTACCGGTGACCACGCTGGTCACGGTAGTGCCGTGGTTCATGGAGTAAGTATCCATCATCCACGCCATGACTTTCCCGTTGGTACCGACATCCGGGGCAGGAATATCTTTCTGCGGTCCGATGATAATGCCGATTTCACTGGTATAGCGGCGGGTCAAACGCTCCAGTTCGCCCTCAGACAACGAGAAAGGATCGACGCGAACACCACCTTTCGCACCGCCATATGGCAGGTTAAGCGCGGCGCATTTGATGGTCATCCACGCAGAAAGAGCCATCACTTCGTTAAGATCAACATCAGGATGATAACGCACGCCGCCTTTACCTGGGCCTCGGGAGAGGTTGTGCTGCACGCGGTATCCTTCGAAATGGCGGATGGTACCGTCATCCATTTGCACCGGGATATCGACAATCAATGCGCGTTTTGGGTGACGCAGGGTATCCACCCAGTGGGAAAGTTCACCCAAGTACGGGGCCACACGCTCGATTTGTTGCAGGTAGGTATTCCAGGCAGATGTGCTGCTATCTGAAGCGTAAGATAACTTATCCATGATAAACCTTAGTTATAAAAGTAATATGTGCTTAATTTCGCCGTGGTATACAGTGGATCTCACCATATAAACGTAAATTTAACATTTTTTTCAAACAACGGCCTGCCTTCAGGGCACGGATTGTCATGTCTGTGAGTTAGGTTTTCAGTTGGAATGTGAATAATTATCCGGGATTTACAGGGTTTTTGGCTGTTTTTCTGATAATAAACCAATTGCGGTGCATAAGATGTGCGGCTTGCTATTTGTCAGATTTATGACGCACCTCTAAAAGTAAAGAATATGATAATAAATTGTATTTTCCTTATTGCATTTCTGCTCTCAGTAGGTCACCGAGATGGTCACCGTATCGGCATAGTTATCAGGGGTAAAATTGCTGCTCGGAACGGTGGCATACACCGGATAATCGGTGGTTAACCCCGTACCTGTGCCTGCTACTGCATTAAGCGACGTATTTCCCCAGATAGTCCCCGTCGGGCCAGGTGTTGAACTTAGCTGATACGGCACTTTATCCTGATTGGCCCCGGTTCCTTTCAATACACCATAACCTGATGTATTCCCATTGGAAGGCTGCAATCCAATGGTATAGGGAGTGTTATTGGTGCAGGCGACCCCGAGTGCACTGCTTGCCGTGACGTTGCGGTCAGTGGCTTTAGACGGGTTAAAGGTAATGTTATTGGCGTAGCCGATCGCACACTGTTTTGTGACGTTGGCCGAGACGGTGAAGGGTAGCCTGGCGGCGACGGTATCACCACAGGTCGTGGGTGGCAAAACCAGACCGGGATTGAGCGTCACCAGAGCTGTTGCCGTCGTATAGCTATCCTGATAGTTTCCCGGCACGGCGGTCGTTTGCGGGGTGTTGAGCTTCGCGTACACCGTCAGCGTACCGGTCACCGGTGTCAGGTTAAGTAAGTTGAGCTTTACCATCGGGAAGGTGGCGCCCGACTGATACTGACTTCCCCATATTTTGCTATGTCCCGCGTCCTGGTACAGCTGATAGGTCAGCGTTCTGGCTGGCGTACCACTCAATGACATATTCCTGGTGGTGACCTGGCCGCTGACGCCGGAGATGCCAATATTAAAGCACAGATTAATCCCCGCCAGCACGTCACCCAGCTCTTTAGCACAGCTGTAGTTAAAGGTCATCGCGGATGTTACAGCTGACGTTGGCAGTGGATTGACGGCGCCAAAATTAACCGGCTGCACGTTGCTTATCGAACAGGTGACCGCGTAAACGAATCCTGGGTTTACGAGTAATCCGCTAATCAGGGTCAGATTTCTTAGCCACATAAAATTACTCCTTTCATCGGCATACCAGTGGGCCAATTTGCACGATGCCTCGCGCTGAGGCCGGGTAGTCAAATTTGACGCTGCAGGTACCGGTTTCTGTCTTAATACGCAGAGCGTTGTGCTGTTCCAACGTGTCGAACCAGGTCATCCCGTCAAACCCAACAAGTGATGACTGGCCCGCGCCAGTGGTGGCAATGGCCATGCTGCCTTCGGGGATAGCCTGCCCCTGTTCATCGACGAGGATCACCTGCGCGGCGCGTACTGGCGTAATGCCAAAACTGACCAGCGTGCCGGAACGGTCTGCAGGGGTGGCATTCGCCTCGACGTGGGTGATGCGCATATTGGCGGGCAGGTCCATCGGGTCAATGCTGATCTGGTTTTTTTGATAGCTGTTCAGGGAGGTAACCAGCAGCAGGCCATTGTCATCACTGCTGCCGATCACGTTGTTTTGTAGCTTGATGGGAACGTCGGGAATGCCGTCGGTCGACACCACGGCAAAGCCATTGCTAATTTCACGCGCGGCAAACAGGCCGCCGCCCATCATCACCACGGACCCGGTCGCACCGGCATAGCCATAGTGGTTATCCGGCAATTGGCTGAAGCCGGTGTACGCTTTCCCGTAACGACCTAAATAACCTACTTCCCCCTGGCCGCTTTGTTGAGATGCTTGCTGGCTGGCGGCGACGTTCCAGCCCCAGCCCCCGTCAGCTGGCGGCGTCTGGCTGGCATTCAACTGGTAGCCGGTTTCGTCATTCGTACGCTGGATGGTGCTGCTGACGCTCAGATTACGAGGAGTGGTGACGGTCACCATCAGGTAGACGCTGCGGTCGCGGTTGTCATCAACGTTCTGGTTGAACCCTGCGTTAAGGGACACGGTATCAGTGAGGGACTTGTACCAACTGGCGTTGGCATAGCGCACGGTGCTTTCATGCGGGTAGCGAAATTGCAGGTAGCTCAGGCTGATATTTCCGGCGGACGCCAGCGAATAGCCCACCACCGTGTTGCTGCTCAGCGTCGGTGGTGGTTCGCCATAATGGGTCGCCACATCACGATAATCGCCGGAGGTGGCGGTAGTACTGGTGCTGAAATTGAATTTCTCTCCGGACCAGCGGTATCCCATGCTGTATAAAAAACCGTTTTTCCCGGCGTCCGCACTTGCCGCCAATGCCGTAGAGAATGTGCCGCTGTGGATATCTGGGATCCAGTCGTTGCTGAAACCGGCATTAATCAGCCCGTCGCTGGTTTCGGCGTGCGCACCTGCGGTGAAGTTACTGCTGAATCCCCGACGCCATGTCCCGCTGATCGCCGGGGCACTGGCATACTCAAATGAGGCGTACCCGTAGTTTTCGCGCACCACCCCAATCTCGGCTGACCACGAGGTCAGACCTTCGCGCAGCAGCTGTTGATCGTTGTAAAAAGAGAAATTTTGCACCGTCGTTCTGCCCAGCGCATCTGTCATCATCACTTGACCCGTCCCCGCACCGCTGATATTTGGCAAGGTGTTGATCTGAAAACTGCCCGCCGGGACTTCACCGTTGTAGTACCTGACCCCGTCGACATACAGCTCTACGTTGGACGGCACCGTTGCGGAGCCGAGATACGCGGGAAGCGGGGTGGTTGGCATATACGGCTGCAAACCAAAATCGGTCCCAATTTGAATCCCGCCGATGCGGGTTGGGCGGGAGCCGGTGAGCGAACTGGTCAGCGTATCCCCCACGGTCAGTGCCAGCATCGTTTCCGGGAATGATGAGCGCCAGCTGGTATCCAGTCGGTAAAAGGCGTTATCGGCATCGGTTTCAGTGGAGTACTGGGTGAGTTGAGTGGTACTTAACACCCCTGAACCATTAAAAGCGCGCAGTTCGCTAAACGTATTAATGCTGCTGGCGTCACCCTGCTCTGCGTAAATATCATAATTGAGCAATGCGCCGCCCGCGGTGGAGGCCATCGGGGCAGTTTCTGCGGGTGGGTTAAGCTGGGTGGTGGCAAGGTCGAGTTCACTTAGTGGTACGGTTAGCGCCAGCGTTTGCAGTTGTTTATTGTAGTCAACGTTCAGCTGCGCAATATCATACAGCCCGACAGGCTGAGTAGTTTCCTCTGGTAGACGAAAACCCAGCGTGCGTAGGGTATTGGCACTGGCGTACAGCTTTTCGTTTTCATAGCCAAAATGAACCAATCCAGCGGCATTGCCGTTGACCGTCACGTCGAGATATAAATCGACTCCGGGCAAGGGGGACTCATCACGAATAATGCCCGTGTCCGTTGGGGTGTTTGTCTGTGCGTGCACGCAGGCCATTCCCGAGAGTAAGGCCCCATTAAGTACGCCATATTTCACCACAAGCCAGAGCCAGTCAGAGTTCTTGTACTGTTTTTTGGCCATTGACCGTGACTTCAACTTTTCCGCCGTAATGAGTATCACTGGCTGACGGGGAGACTATCCACCGCATCGTTGAACCTGGAAGAACGTAGCCTAGCAGTCCTGGACTGATCACTTTTTTCGCGCCATTACGTTGTATAAATGTGGCGGCGGATAATTGGGCATGAGCGTTTCCCTGATTACTGACTTCAAGAAAGTGTTTGCCGTCACGCTGTTGCAGTTTCCACTGTAATTTTGCCGCTGTGTCAGCCTGCGTTGTGGGTTGAATAAACACGGGCACGGAATAATGCATCACAAATTGCAGTTTATTTTTTTGTAATTTTGCAGGGGGTAATTCATCAATGGATAAGCGATAGGCCTCTTCAACAGACGCCGATGGCGGCGCGGTTCGAATCACGCGGATGAGCTGGCGTTCACCCGGGGCTAATGCCAGCATGGGTGGACTGATGACCAGTCCCTGAGAGGGTGACAACGTATCGCCGTCTGCTCCCTGACGCCAGTGGAAAACGCGCACCTGCGCATTCAGCACGTTTTCACCTGCGTTGCTTAACCAGATACCGTCGGCATTTTGCGTCGCCTGCAGTGTCAGCGTAACCGGCGCTATTTGCAGCCCGCTTGCCGCCGCGATATTAATGCTCATGGCTATTCCTGACAGACACGCGAAGGCGCACCGCTGCACAGGCAGTTTCAATGTCATGGGTCGTCCTGAGGTTAGTAGTTAACGTTAACCGTTACGAGATCGGCATAGTCATCAGGCGTGAAGTTGGCGCTCGGAGCGGTGGCATACACAGTGAAGCTTTGTCCCAGCCCGGTTCCGGTCGAGGCCACCCCATTTCCCACGCTTTCCGCAGTGGCTGTATTACCCCAAACCGGACCCGTTGCAGACGTTTGGTTCAACTGGTACGGCACTTTATCCGTGTTGGTTGCTGCGTTGGCCACCGAGGACATTGCCCCTCTGCCCGTGGTATTCCCGCCGTTAGCGACCGAAGGCGCCAGACCTATAAAATAAGGTGTCGTCTTGGAGCAATTAATGGAAATGGTATTACTGGCCGATGTATTTGTCGCAGTGGCATTGACCGATCCCAGGGCAATATTTGACCCTGAACCTGCGGTAACAGTACAGGCTTTTTGAATCGTCATTAGCACCTGAAACGTGCCGTTTGCGGTGACAGCATCAGCCGCTGAAATGATGGAAAAGGCGCTGCAACAAAGAATTAAGCGAGTGAGGATAACTGGAGCCATATTCTTTACCTTTTTCAAATAACCACATTTTTTACTTTAAAAATACAATAATGCGGCATATGGAGACATATTCTAACCCTAGGATAAGTATGAGTCGTACGCCAGTTGGTCTAATGAATTTTACTTAGGAAAAAGGTGATGGCGTCGACAAAAAATAGTACCAACAGGTGAGTATTATTCAGTTATTACCGTTTCTAAAATCCGCATTCTGCAATTAATGCATCCTGATACACGCAATGTGAAAACGTGGTTATTCCCCGATGCTTCACGCAAAGTTAAATTAAATGTGACAACTTTCTACCCGCTTGTTGTGTAGACTTTCAGTATCGGGATCGTGGGGGACAATGAAGTGAATCAGGATAAGAAATTACTTATCGTAGAAGACGATGAAAACATCGCTGAGCTGTTACAGCTTCATCTGCGTGAGGAGGGGTTTACGGTGACGCATGCGGTAAATGGCAATATTGGTATGGCGTTACTTAACCAGGGTGGGTGGGATGCGCTAATCCTGGATCTGATGCTGCCTGGCGTTGACGGGCTTGAAATCTGTCGTCATGCCAGAACGATGACGCGTTATACGCCCATCATTATTATCAGCGCTCGTTCAGGTGAAACCCATCGTATTCTCGGTCTTGAACTGGGGGCTGATGATTACCTTGCGAAACCGTTTTCAATGCTTGAACTGGTCGCCCGTGTAAAGGCGCTCTTTCGCCGTCAGGAAGCAATGAGTAAGAATTTACGGCTGGATGCTGGTGTACTGATTTTTGATAACCTCTCCATTGATCCGCTGGCTCGGGATGTTCAACTTAATCATCAGTCGGTGGAGTTGACGCCCAGAGAGTTTGATTTGCTTTACTTTTTTGCCAGACATCCGGATAAAGTCTTTTCCCGTTTGAGTCTGCTAAATCAGGTCTGGGGGTACGAACATGAAGGCTATGAGCATACGGTGAATACACATATCAATCGTTTAAGGATCAAAATTGAGGATAACCCGGCGGAACCTCACTTTATCCGTACCGTCTGGGGAAAGGGCTATAAATTCACCGCACAGCCACGCGAGTAACCATGCGAACTTATACACTTTCACAGCGTTTAACGCTGGTTTTTGCTCTCCTGTTTATTACATCGTGTGCCCTGTTGGGCTGGCTGCAGGTGCGAACCAGTACTGAATACAGTAAGGCCGTAATTCAGCAGCTTTCTGCGGACCTTGCCGGGCATATCAACCAAAGTTACCCTCTGCTTGAACGCGATGGCCTTAATAAAGAGTCGATGCGTAATTTATTTGATCATCTGATGGCGGTGAATCCCAGTGTAGAAGTTTATTTACTGGACAAAGAGGGCAATATTATTGGTGATGCGGCGCCGGAAGGGCACATCAAACGTCAGCGGGTTGATTTACAGCCAATACACTCGGCATTAAATAATCCTCATTACCCCATTTACGGCGACGATCCGCGTAGCCTTGATGCGAAGAAAGTGTTTAGCGTGTCGCCAATGCGTCAGGATGGGCAGATAAAAGGCTACTTGTATGTGATTTTGCTCGGGGAAAATTACAACGCCTTAAACAGCAATGCGCAATTTGATGCCTTATTGAAGATAGTCTTACTGTCCATCAGCCTTGTTGCATTGTTGGGGCTGGTGGTGGGGGCACTCGCCTTGCGCTGGATAACTCGTCCCTTGCGCGAGTTGTCTGCTCAGGTCCATGCCCTGGAAACCGGTGGGATAGAAGAAATGCAGGCAATGGCGGCGCAGCCCCGGCAAATCAATACCAGTAACGATGAAATTAGCCAACTGCGACAAGGGGTTATCTCGATGGCCCAGCGCATTGCAGAACAGTGGCATCGTCTTGCACAACAAGAGCAGTTACGACGTGAGTTTATCGCCAACATTTCCCATGATTTGCGCACGCCATTAACCTCACTACACGGCTACCTTGAAAGCCTGTCCGTAATGTCAGCCAGCCTGAGCGACGCTGAGAAGCAGCGCTACCTTAATATTGCTCTCGCACAGAGCCAAAAGGTGGGTGCGCTCTCCCAGTCGCTGTTTGAGCTGGCTCGTCTGGAATATGGTGTGGTTAAACCGCAGAAAGAGAAATTCTCGATTAGTGAACTGCTGCAGGATGTTTTCCAGAAATTTGAACTTTCTGCCCAGACTAAACAGCTGGCATTGCTGGCAGATATTCAGCCAGGCCTGCCGCTTATTGATGCAGACCTCGGGATGATCGAACGGGTGCTGACCAACCTGCTGGATAATGCGATTCGCCATACTCCCGACAACGGCACTGTTGCTGTGCGTTTGTGGCGAGAAGCGGATAAAGTGATGGTGCAAATTAGCGACAGCGGTCCTGGGATCCCGCAAGAATTGATGGAGGGATTATTCATCCGTCCTTCGATTGCGAATCCGTCAGGTGTTCGAGTAGGGGGACTGGGGTTGATGATCGTCCGCCAGATGCTACAGCTACATGGTAGCGAAATTGCGCTGGTGGATACGCCGAAAAGCGGGGCTTGTTTTCGCTTTGGCTTAACGACGGGCCCACATATTTGAACCAGTTATCCGTGATACCAGCTTCAATGGCTACGTGCGCAGATGAAGATGAACGGTGTCGCCAGGTGGCTGCACGGCCGTAAAACCGATAGTAGCTGCGTTATTCATTATCCAGCCAGCTAATGAAAAACTCACTGAAAGCCGTCACCTGCAACGGCTGAAAACGCCGTTGAGGGTAGACAAACTG
>NZ_SZXN01000064.1:4409-61239 GCF_005281195.1 Citrobacter sp. wls613 | reverse complement strand
TGTTTCTTGTCATGGCGGCTGAAGCCGATAAAAGTCTCAGCAAATAAAACGCTCAGCCGCCCTTGTTCCACATCTCGCTTCACATCCCACCAGGATTTGCTGGCAATACCCGCTCCCGCAAGTACCCACTGACGAAGCAAGGCGCCGTCATCACATACCATTGCCGGCGTGACCTGCACCACCGCGGTTTCATTTTGCTCTTCAAAACGCCACTCGTTCATCAGCGTGCCGCGCTGCTCCATCACCAGGCAGCGGTGCCCGTGTAATTCATCCGGATACTGAGGCGTTCCGTGTGCTTCAAGGTAGCTTTTTGACGCAACCAGCACCCGATAATTAGGACGGATGAATTTTGTGACCAGATTACTGTCCGGCAAGTTCCCGAAACGCACGCTCATATCCAGACGGTTGACAATCAAATCCACCACGCTCTCACTGAGATAAACGGAGCTTCTGACTTCAGGATGCAAACGGGAGAAATCGAGAATCGCAGGGGAAAGATACTGTCGGCCAAAGTCCGAGGGGGCTGAAATACGCAGGCTGCCGCTGAGCAGTCCGTCCTTCTGCGTCAGTTTTGATTCTGCCTGTGTCATCTCCTCCTGCACACGAAGTGCGGCGTGGTAAAACTCCTCCCCGGCTCGTGTCAATGCGATAGCCCGGGTTGAACGATTAAACAGCCGGGTTTGATAACGTTCTTCCAGCGCCTTTAATCGTGCAGTCATGGTGGCGGGGGAAAGGTTTATCCGACGCCCTGCAGCGGCCAGACCACCAGCTTCAACCACTTCCACCAGTAACGTCATATCTTCGAATTTACCCATTATTCCGTTTTCCTGAAAAGATAATCAATTATTACTGCCATTATCAAAGCGACTTGCATGACATAAAGTCAAGCCATAGTTAACCGCTCAGGAGAGCAGAACATGCCACAACATTCCCTTTTCGAGACAACATCTATTGGCAAACGTGTACTAAAAAACCGTATTGTCATGGCACCGATGACTCGTGCCCGTACTGTCCAGCCCGGTAATATTCCTGGCGCACTTATGGCTGAGTATTATCAGCAGCGCGCCACCGCCGGTCTTATCATCACCGAAGCAACACAGATTTCTGCCCAAGGGCAGGGTTACTCCTGGACACCAGGCATTCATTCTGCTGAACAGGTGGCGGGATGGCGTCTGGTAACAGATGCGGTCCATCGCGAAGGAGGTACGATTTTCTCCCAGTTGTGGCATGTGGGGCGTATGTCCCATGCAAGTTTTCACCCGGACGGCCAACCTGTAGCTCCTTCTGCGTTATCACCGCACGCACAGGTGTGGGTGGTAAACAATGAGGGTATCGGTGAAATGGTCGACTGCCCGGTTCCACGTGAGCTAACGACAGCTGATATTCAACGGGTAATAGCAGATTACCGGCAGGCGGCCCTCAATGCGGTGGCAGCGGGTTTTGATGGCGTAGAAGTTCACGGTGGCAACGGGTATCTGATTGACCAGTTCCTGCGCCGTTCTTCAAATCAACGAACCGATGAATACGGCGGTAGTCTGGAAAACCGTGTGCGTTTCGCCCAGCAGATACTGGAAGCGATCAGCGAGGCCATTGGTGCAGAGCGTACCGGTATCCGTCTGGCCCCGTACATCACCCAGCGTGGCATGGATGACCCGCAGGTTATTGACGCTATTCTGGCTCTGGCGGCCTGGTGTGAATCAAAAGGTATTGCCTTTATTCATCTGGCGGAAGCGGATTGGGATGATGCGCCGCAGGTGCCCTATGCGTTCCGGGAGACCTTACGGGCGACTTTTAGCGGTACGATTATTGTGGCGGGGAATTACACCCGTGAAAAAGCCGACAAACTGTTATCGGCAGGGATCGTAGATCTGGTCGCTTTCGGACGTCCCTTTATCGCTAATCCAGATTTCCCACGTCGCCTGAAAGAAAACCTGCCACTTTCAGAAATGGGTAACCCAGCGACGCTGTTTGGCGGTAGCGAAGTGGGTTATACCGATTACCCATTTCTGAATTAACTATGGCGATGTATTAACGGCCATCACGGCGGGCATCAATAACAGGGTAAATGAAAAATCCACGCAATTGCGTGGATTTATTAATTTTATAATGCTATGGGCAAAAAGATATATTTTGTGCGCGATAATGACAGGGTGAATTTAAAACAATGCATCTGGCTGGATATGCTTTAATATACAAAGTTGTAAAATTAAGAAATCTGCCACAACGACAGATTTCTTTAATATATAATTAGAGATTTGCAACGTTATGATATACTTTTTGAACATCGTCATCATCTTCAAGGGCATCAACAAGTCCTTCAAAGATTTCTAAATCTTCTGGTGAGAGTTCAATTTCTGCTTGAGCAATCATTTCTAATTCTGTTGTTGAGAATTCAGTAATTCCAGCTGCTTTTAGAGCTGCAATTCCTTTGTGAAGATCTGTAGGTTCAGTATAAATGACGATGTTTCCTTCTTCTTCGGTTACATCACGAACATCAACTTCAGCATCAAGCAAAATTTCAAAAATACGGTCTGGATCTGTTCCTGCAAATACAATGACGCCAGTATTGTCAAACATATAGCTGACAGAGCCTGCTGCTCCGATACTCCCGCCTTTTTTATTGAAAATTGTGCGGACATTAGCAATCGTACGGTTAACATTTGACGTCAAGGTTTCAGCGATAATCATTGAGCCATTGGGTCCAAAACCTTCATAACGACCTTGCACGAATGTTTCATCGCCGCCGCCTTTGGCTTTATCAATTGCTTTATCAATAACGTGTTTCGGGACTTGTGCTTGCTTCGCACGTTCAATAACGAATTTTAAAGATGAGTTTGATTCTGGGTCTGGTTCACCTTGCTTAGCAGCAGCATAGATTTCTACACCGAATTTTGCATATATATTAGACGTCGCACCGTCTTTAGCCGTTTTTTTAGCAACAATATTGGCCCATTTACGTCCCACTGGAATGCTCTCCTCAAAAATTTATTTACATTAAATGCAGGTTGTTAACCTGCATTTTTTCCGCGAGATTATATCATGATATGTAAATACTCGTCTATGAGAAATAAAAAACGACAATATTACGTGATGTTACTTTAATTTTATAAATGGTTAGTGTTTTTGGTGGTCATTTTAAAATTTACATTTGGTGCTTTATTTTTATTGTTAACAATTGAGCTGAAGTAATAATAAATAAGTCAGGAAAAATAACTGTGATAATCCAGATAATAAACACTATTAAATTGCGCTGAGTGGACAAAAATATCAGGAAAACTGGACTGACTCCGCGGCAGTAGGTATTTCCTGTCCTCACGACAAGGTATGTTCGACGTTTTCTGGACTGATGCCGTTGAGGTTACATGAGACTCTATGAAATGAAAAACCCACGCAATTGCGTGGGTTTTAAAGTTTTTTGCGATTCCTATGAGATTCAGCGAAACCTCATGAGACTACAAAGCTTATTTAGACGTTGAACAGGAAGTTCATTACGTCGCCATCTTTGACGATGTAATCTTTACCTTCTGCACGCATCTTACCGGCTTCTTTTGCGCCTTGCTCACCCTTGTAGGTGATGAAGTCTTCAAATGCGATGGTCTGCGCGCGGATAAAGCCTTTCTCGAAGTCGGTGTGGATTTTACCGGCAGCCTGCGGGGCGGTTGCGCCAACAGGGATGGTCCACGCGCGGACTTCTTTTACGCCAGCGGTGAAGTAGGTCTGCAGGTTCAGCAGCTCGTAACCGGCGCGGATCACGCGGTTCAGACCGGGTTCTTCAATGCCCAGCTCAGCCATAAATTCTTCACGATCGGCATCGTCAAGTTCGGCGATATCGGATTCAACTGCCGCACACACGGCAACCACCACAGAACCTTCAGCTGCCGCGATTTCACGCACTTTATCGAGGTACGGGTTGTTCTCAAAACCGTCTTCGTTAACGTTAGCGATATACATGGTTGGCTTCAGGGTCAGGAAGCTCAGGTATTTGATGGCAGCTTTGTCTTCGTCCGTCAGGTTGGTCAGTGAACGCAGCATCCCGGCATTTTCCAAATGCGGCAGGCATTTTTCCAGCGCGGCCAGCTCGGCTTTAGCGTCTTTGTCGCCGCCTTTGGCTTTTTTCTGCACGCGGTGAATCGCGCGTTCGCAGGTATCCAGGTCAGACAGTGCCAACTCGGTATTAATGACGTCGATATCGTCAGCCGGATCCACTTTGTTATTAACGTGAATGATATTGTCGTTTTCAAAGCAGCGTACCACGTGACCGATCGCTTCGGTTTCGCGGATGTTGGTCAGGAACTGGTTACCCAGACCCTCACCTTTGGATGCGCCTTTTACCAGACCGGCAATGTCGACGAATTCCATAGTAGTCGGGAGAATACGCTGCGGCTTGACGATCTCAGCCAACTGGTCCAGACGCGGATCGGGCATCGGTACAACGCCAGTGTTCGGCTCAATAGTACAGAACGGGAAGTTAGCCGCTTCAATACCCGCTTTGGTGAGCGCGTTGAACAGGGTGGATTTGCCTACGTTTGGCAAACCGACGATACCGCATTTGAATCCCATGTTTAAATCACCTTAATCTTTTGATATTCAACCTGTTATGGAAAACAGATTGTAGAAAAGTAAATAACTTTGCCTATTATACACAGCACGCGGGAAAAATGCCGCACATCGCTGCTTATTGTGCTTTAAAGGTATGTAACCGGCTGGTTGCCTTGGTCAGGCCATCTTTGAACAATATCTCGGTACAACGTGCCGCTTCGTCGATGGCTTCATCAATTAACTTTTGTTCTGAAACAGGCGGTTTGCCTAAAACAAAGCCGACAACTTTGTTTTTATCGCCGGGATGACCAATTCCAACGCGTAAGCGATGAAAGTTCGGGTTATTGCCCAACTTGCTGATGATGTCTTTCAGGCCATTATGCCCGCCGTGGCCGCCGCCGAGCTTAAACTTGGCAACGCCGGGGGGCAAATCTAATTCGTCGTGGGCGACCAAAATCTCATCAGGATTGATCCGGTAAAAGCTGGCCATCGCGCTGACTGCTTTGCCGCTCAGATTCATAAATGTGGTTGGCACCAGCAGACGGACATCTTCACCCTCGAGCGTCACTCTGGAGGTGTAACCGAAGAATTTCGGCTCATCGCGCAGGGGGGCGCGTAATCTCTCTGCCAGTAAATCGACGTACCATGCGCCGGCATTGTGTCGCGTAGCCGCATATTCAGCGCCGGGATTTGCCAGACCGACAATCAATTTAATCGTCACGTATTTTGTCCTGAGTGTGTCCATAACCGGCGTGTAGTTTACTGTCTGACGGCGCGCTTGACAAAAAACTGCGTGCGTACCGGCAAAAATTGAATAATTGCCTCGCTGGACTATTAGAAAATGAGTGTGTTCAGTGGGTTATTTGTAAAGTTTTGTTGCATGAGTGTTTGTAATTGTGATCGCAGGCGCACTTGCGAGCGGCAGTGTTGTCTATACTTTACACATAAGGATTAGGGGTATTCCCTGTAGCAACCCAAAGTTCCGGAGGTGACACATGAAACGCAAAAACGCTTCGTTACTCGGTAACGTGCTCATGGCTTTAGGGTTGGTGGTGATGGTTGTCGGTGTGGGCTATTCAATCTTAAATCAGCTGCCGCAATTTAACCTACCACAATTTTTTGCACACGGTGCCGTGCTCAGTATTTTTGTTGGCGGCGTGCTTTGGCTGGCGGGGGCTCGCGTCGGCGGTCACGAACAAATCAGCGACCGCTACTGGTGGGTTCGCCATTACGACAAACGCTGTCGTCGTAATAATAGCCAACGCCATAGCTAAACCGTGACATTGTCTGCAGACCAGCCAGCCTTACGCTGACTGGTTTTCAGTTCGTCTTGCTTTTGCGCGAGCGGGACTGAATTCGCAGTAATAGTGCTAATAATGCCACAACCACCGCCAGATACCCCATCACATACATTCCCTGATGTTTTCTTGACGCCAGCTGCGGATCGGCAACCCACGCCAGAAACGCGGTGACATCGCGCGCGTACTGTTGCTCGGTTTGTGGCAGATGAGACTGCGTGGACCAGGTAATCTCACCATCTGCCAGCGGCTTTGGCATATTGATTATCCCACCAGGAAAATACCGGTTTGCCTTCATCTCAGGATCGTCGGGTAAATAACCCGTTAGCAGCGCATAAATATAATCCGCACCGCTGTCAGTGTAGGGAATAAACGCATCGAGGATAAACTGCGGAAACCCGCGATCGTAGCTTCGTGCCCGCACGATATAGCTGAGATCCACCGGCAGTGCGCCATTGTTGAGGTATTTGGCTTCCTGATCGTTCAGATAAGGGGAGGCGAAGACATCGTTCAGATTGCCGTCACGTTCACCCGGTTGTCCGTCGTCCTCAATCGTTGCAAACAGATAGCCGCTGGCCAGCGCTTTGGCTTCTGCTTGCGTGAGTTGCGGCCCGCCAGGTTGGGTCAGCTCTTTGAAGGTGAGATATTTCATACCGTGGCAGGCCCGGCATTTTTCTTCGTAAACCTGTAAACCACGACGTAACTGTTCAGTGTCGTGAGCGCCGTTCACACCGCTAAATACCCACGGCTGCGGGGGCGGAAGCGGCGCGCAATACCCATGACTGAAGAGTGACGCCAGGCTCAGGGCCGCAAAGGTTAACCATCGTCCCATCATGTCAGTCCTGTTTTTCCAGTAAGCGTCGACACGGCATCACAAGTAGAAACCATGCGAAATAGATAAGCGTTGAAAGCTGAGACGCGGCACGGATCCAGCCGTCATCGTTACTCAATCCGTCCAGCAGGTCGGGCCCGACCAGTGCTTTTGAACCCAGCCAGCCTAAAAAGAACACATTACCGACCCAGACCCAGAAACCGAGTTTGATCCATTTGCTGTAATGGCGAAACCGTGCGCGGGAGGTATCCAGCCAGGGTAACAAATAGAAGATCAGCACCGATGCGCACATGGCGGCAATGCCCGCCAGCTCATTGGGAAAACAGCGCAGAATGGAGAAGAAGGGCAGAAAATACCACTCGGGCGCGACAACGGCGGGCGTGACCGTCGGGTCGGCGGGGATAAAGTTATCGGCACTGCTGAGGTAGTGCGGCGCAAAAAATAAGAACCACGCAAACAGCATTAAAAACAGTGTCAGCTTGAGGGCATCGCGTTCGGTGACGCGAAAATCAAACAGCAGACGTTGCGACTCGCGGGCGGTGAACGTTTTTTTCATCGCGTGGGCGAACGCTGACTGGACGGTACGTACATGCCATATCGTCATCGCAACAATGGCGAAGGGGATAATAAAGTGCAGCACATAAAAACGGCCTAACATCGGCGTGCCGGGCGCATACCCGCCGACAAAAAAGGTGTACAGCGTATCGCCAACGAACGGTATTGCGCGGGCGAAACTGGTGATAACCGTGGCGGCCCAATAGCTTTTTTGCCCCCAAATCAGGCTATAGCCGAGAAATGCGGTGATCATCAGGAGCACATACAGCGTTACGCTGATGGCCCACATCTTCAGATACGGTTTGCGGTATACGTTGTAATACATTGCGCGAAAGATATGCAGGTAGCAGGCGAAGAAAAAAAGCGAGGCGCCAATGGCGTGCAGATTACGCACCAGCTCCCCTTGCCTGACCGCACGCATAATATGCACAATGGAATCAAACGCGGAATCTGCCGTGGGCACATAAAACATTGCCAGCACGATGCCGGAGAGAATTTGCACGCCCAGCATGACCAGCAAGATGATGCCGACGGCAAAGATCCACACGCCGGTAATGGAGCGGGGGAACGGAAGGCGAAATTGCACATGACGCTGGGGTGCTGTCGGGGACGTTGCGTTCATGTCAGGCCTCTTTTGTGCCAAGGCGTACACTCAGACCATCGGCGGCCAGGGCATAGTCGGGGATCGCCAAATTTACCGTGGCCGGACCCCGCGTCACGCGCCCGGAGGTGTCAAACTCTGAGCCGTGACACGGACAAATCCAGCCCTGACCGCTGGGGTTGGCGTTAGGCACGCATCCGGCATGCGGGCAGTAACCCTGAACGATCAGCCACTGCGGATGCGCCGCCGTGACCCGCTCGCTGTCTGCCTGCGGGTCGAGCAACAGTCGGGTGTCGGCCTGCTGCGCCGCCGTGACCTCGTCTGGCGTACGGTGGCGAATCAGGATCAGTTTCCCCTGCCAGATTCGTTTCACCGTCTGTCCAGCCGCTACTCCCGCAAGAGAGACATCCACCGGCTCATTTTCTGCCACGGTTTTATCGTCCGGCCCTAGCGCCGAAATGAGTGGCCAGACGGCTGCGGTCACCCCCGCAGCGCCGACAAATTTTGTCAACTTACACAGGCAATCGCGTCGCTGGGTATGGATTGCCTCACTGTCCGTTTTTTTATTCACCGCCGTCTCCTCTTTTCATTGCGCTGTCAGGGTTTCTCAATGCGGGTATAAATGTCCTGAAAGCGTTTATCGGCAAGGCCGGGGGCTTTAAACGCGCGGTAGCTGTCGGGTAAAACGGCGTCGCCGACTTTGATCAGCATAATCATCCCCTGCGCATAGTGCGGTGAACATTTGATGCCGTAGAAGCCTGCTGCGTCGTATTTGATTTCAATCTCCTCATCGATTTTGCCGATGAAACCGGGGTACCCGGCAGGAGACAGCTCGGCAATTGAGGCCGCATTGTGGCTTTTGTGCTTGCGAACAAACTTCACGCTATCGCCCGGCTGGATCGCCAGAAAATCCGGCTCGTAGACCATCGGTCCGCCGGTACCGCGGTTTTTCATCAGCACTTCATACGTTTGTGCGAACGCCGTCGAGGTGAACGCGCACAGGCACAGGATGAGTAAACGTTGTTTAATACATTTCATTGCGGTTCCTTGTGATATTTACGCTGGCCGTTGGTAGCGAATAAAGCAGCTCGCCTCATCAGCAGCTCGTTCGACAATCGCATCGATGCCAAACCAGTTGTTAAGATTTTCTCGGGTGAAGACAGCTGCAGGGCAGCCTTGCATGACCAGTCGTCCCGCTGTCATCACCATGATGCGATCGCAAAACATCGCGGCATGATTCAGATCGTGCAGGGCGGCAATCACGGTCAGTTTTTCGCGTTTAACCAGGTTAAGCAGGCCAATTTGATGCTGGATGTCGAGATGATTGGTTGGCTCATCCATCAGCAATACCTGCGGCTGTTGTGCCAGAGCCCGGGCAATATGCAGGCGCTGGCGTTCGCCGCCGGAGAAGGTATGCCAGCAGCGATGCTGGACGTTTTGCAGGGAGACTTTCTCCAGCATCGTCTGCACGATATCGTCGTCGGTCCGTGACCACGGCGACAGCAGACTTAACCACGGCGTGCGGCCAAGGGATACGGCCTGGATGGCGGTCAGACGCTCGCTGGTTTCCGCCTGCTGTTCAACGAGGGCGACCTTTTGCGCCAGATGGCGGCGTGAGTAGCGGCGAATATCTTTGCGGTTAAGCGAAACGCTGCCGCTGGAGGGCTTGAGTAAACCGGCCAGCAGGGAAATGAGCGACGTTTTCCCCGAACCGTTGGGGCCGATAATGCCCACAAACTCACCGGGTGCGACCTGAAAAGAGACATCATTGACGATGGCCTTGCCTTTCACCTCCCAGTGCAGATGCTGGGCGCAGACCACATCGTTGGCGGTATTTACCGCGCGTAGCGGCGTGGTAAAACGTGGGTTAACCGTCATTTGCTCGGGTTCCCTCGGATCAAAATAATCGAAAATGCGGGCGCGCCAACCAGCGCAGTGATCACCCCAATAGGCAGTACTTGCCCTGGTAGTATGGTGCGTGAAATGACGTCCGCGACAATAAGAAAAATGGCACCAATCAGGGCGCTGACGGGCAGCAAGCGGTGGTGCTGATTACCCACCAGTAAACGCGCAGCGTGAGGGATAACCAGTCCAACAAAGCCAATGGCCCCGACAATCGACACCATAATGGCGGTCATCCCCGTCACCGCGGTAATCAGTACGCCGCGAGTGCGTTTAACCGGGATGCCCAGCGAGGCCGCCGACTCGGCGCCAAATGAAAATGCGTCCAGATGGCGGGCGTAGCAAAAGCAGACGATGATGCCGACCAGCGCGGTCGGGATGGCCAGTACCACATCGGGCCAGCGTACGCCGCTCAGATTGCCGAGCAGCCAGAACATAATGCCGCGTGCCTGTTCGGCATTGGCCGAACGGGTAATGATGAGCGAGGTAATGGCATTGAACAGCTGCGAGCTGGCGATCCCGGCGAGAATAATTTGCGTGGTGGCGGACCCGTTTTTACCCCTTGCGGCCACGGCCAGCAGTGCGACAAATAGAAATGCCGTCAGCGCGCCGATAAACGCCCCGAGCGACATGCTGATAATCCCCGCACCCAACCCGGTCAGCGCGATCAGCACCGCTCCCGTCGATGCCCCTGCCGAGATCCCCAGCAGATAAGGTTCGGCCAGCGCATTACGCAGTAGTGATTGCAGCACCACGCCGGAAACGGCCAGACAGGCACCGCAGCAGGCAGAGACAAGCGCACGGGTCAGGCGGTAGTTCCAGATGATCCCAGCATCCAGCGCGTCTACCGGATATTGGCTGCCAAACAGGTGGTTTGCCAGCGTGTGGGTGACATGCTGCCACGGGATAAACGTCTCACCGATGGAGATCCCCGCCAGCAGCACCCCGCACATCACCACGCTGACCCACAGGCTGTGCAGCAGCGTTCGCTGGGTAAACTGACTCATCGCCCGACGCGTCCTGCGTAATTCGCTCATTGTTGATGGCTTTCCTGAGTGCGAAAGCGCGTGATGCCCGTGCATGACATCACGCGCGACGAGGATTAATGAGTGGCCTGCGGGTGTGCCAGACCGTATTGCACCAGCGCATCGGCGAGTTTTTCCAGCCCGTCAAGGGTTCTGATGCCCGCATTCATGGTCTGGACATCAATCACCGGCAGGTGGTTGTCTTTCACCGCCGGGATAAGACGGGTAACCGGGTCAGACTTGAGGTATTCCATTTTGACTTTCCAGTCATCCGCCGGGAAACGGCGACGGCCCATCTCGCCGAGAACAATCACCGATGGACTGGCTTTGGCAATGGTTTCCCAGCCGACAGTCGGCCACTCTTCCGCGGAATCAATGACATTTTTTACCCCAAGGGTTTGTGCGATCCACGCGGCGGGGCCAAATTTACCGGCAACATACGGATCAAGCTGCAGATCGGCGCTGGAGAACCAGAATACGGCAGAAACGTTATTCTCCATGCCGGTGATCTTCGTTTTGGCTGCGGCCTCGCGGGCTTTGAGGCTGGCTATCAGCTCATCGCCCTTGTCCTGCACATCGAAGATTTTGGCCAGATCGGCAACTTCCTGGTAGACCATGGCGATATCAAACATGCCTTTACGCACACCATCGCCGCCGTCTTCATTGTCTTTTGCACAATCGGCAGGGGCGGTATAAACCGGAACGTTGAGTTCACTGAATTGTTCATAAGAGGCAACCGTCCCCGCGGGGCCAATCTGCCATTCAAACTGGCTGGCAACCAGGTCTGGTTTTTTGGCGATAATGCCTTCAAAGCTGGGTATGTTTTGTGCGATGACTGCAATCTTGTCATTCGCCGCTTTGTACTGTTCAGGAACCGGGCCAAACCACAGCGATGTGCCTACAACGCGATCGGCCAGACCCAAAGAATAGAGGATTTCAGTGCTGTTCTGACCCACTGTGGTCACGCGATGCGGGGCTTTATTAAAGGTAATATCTCGACCACAGTTTTTGATAGTCAGCGGATATTGCGTCTTTGCCGCCGTCGCCATATTACTGGTCAGGAAGAGTGCCGCGCCGGTCAGCGCCAGAAGTGAATATTTGCAATAAGCAGAGGTAAAAACAGAATACATTATCATTGTCCCGTTGATGCCAGCGCTTCAGCGTCTGGTCATTATTTATTTCGCGGGACAGGCGCATGACGATAGATGACATTTCATCATGACATTCAGGCAAAATAATATGAAAATAAAACATATTGTTGCCAGTTTGATCAGGAATCAATTTTGTTCATTCGTCAAATAAATCACCCCATGGACCATCCCGTCCACTCAATGTATAAAACCATGACAGTAGGTCTCCTGGCTTACGGTAATCAGAATATCGGCCTTCCCATAAAAATATTTTACAGTGACCTGTAGTGAATCATCACTACACAGGGATATTCAGCATCCGCTTACAGTTGCGGGGGCAGCTATGGCATAAGAGAGAAATCATCCGCACCATATTCCGTTTCAAAAGCATGACTGCGCTTTGAAATACTGTCGGAGCGGACTGTATCGGTATGCTAATATTGCGTCAACCGCTGTAATAAGTAGGTAGTATTTAATTGTCATTTTTAATTCCTTTTAAATCATGTGGTTAATCTTTAATGGTTCATTGTGATGTGCCGAAGATAATAAATATTTGGTAAATTAAATGAGAATTATTTGATGTTGATCAATTAACGATGTGGTGTTGAAAAAGAATAAAATGAATAGTGAGAAATACACGCTTATTAAATAATCTGCGCCACATCACATTTTTCAATGTGTTTTTCCATATGGACAATTTGTTGCTCGCCACCTTCATCAAGGAACACGTTAAAGTGATTGTTGCACCAAAACTGATAGCCGCCGGGTAAAAAATGATGGGTATGCAAGTAGAGCGTTTTATATTGCTGACGCTGACAATATGCTTCTGCCAGCGTCATAAGTTGGCGGCCTATACCTCGACGGCGGTGTTCCTGTTCCACGTAACAGCGGCAAATTTCTGCGGTGTTGGCTAAATCATAGCGCCCGCGCAATGCCATGATTCTGTCATCGTACTGACACACTGCCAGCGTAGCGATAAGTTGCTGGTGTGCATCCCACGCGCCGAGCAGTAGATTTCGGGGGTGGTGCAGGTAGTGTGAACGTAAATCTAATATGTCTTCGTCAGGACGTGGAGTGGGCCTGTTAGCCTGAAAATAGAGATTTAAATGACGGATAATAAATGACTGAACGGCGGGAATATCCGACTCGGTAATTTCGCGAAAGGTATACGTAGCATTAGGGTTCATTGTTGTGGGTATTATCAGGAGTAGGGGAAATGATAATAGCAACTCAGCGGGGATTGCAGAAGTGAAGAGTGACCGACAAGCAAAGCCTGCCGGCCATCACTAAACGCTAAATATCAGCCAGTGCGGCGTCACGGTTCGGGAAGAACGCCAGACGGCCGGGGATGGGTTGGATACCCGAACGCGCCATGGTGCGTAGCGGTTGGAACTCCAGATTACTGATACGTAATTCACAGCCTTCCGGCAGTCGTTTAATAAAACGCTGGAAGGCGTCCAGACCACCGGCATCCAGTACCGGGACGGCATCCCACTTCAGTACCACGATGCGCTTGCCTGTAATACGCGTTTCGAGATCGGTAAACAATCCCTCCGCTGCGGCAAAGAACAGCGGGCCAATCACGCGCAGCACCAGCACATCGTCCGGTACGTCTACGTTAACCGGTGCCAGGCGCGTCATGCGCGCAATGCGGCGCATAAACAGCAGCGAGGCAAGGACGATACCGACGCTGATGGCGATTACCATATCGAACAGTACGGTCAGCGACATACACATCAGCATCACGATGATGTCGTCTTTCGGTGCGTGACGCAGCAGATCCACCACTTTATGGGCTTCACTCATGTTCCACGCCACCATCAGCAGCAGGGCCGCCATGGCGGAAAGTGGCAGCCAGGAAAGCCACGGAGCTAACACCAGCAGGGCGAGGATCACCAGAATCGCGTGGATCACCGCAGAAATGGGCGAGGTGGCCCCGGCGCGAACGTTAGCCGCAGAGCGGGCAATTGCGGCGGTGGCGGTGATGCCGCCAAAGAATGGCGCGACGATATTCCCCAGCCCTTGACCCACCAGCTCGCTGTTGGCTTTGTGCTTGGTGCCGGTCATCCCGTCGAGCACCACAGCGCACAGCAGGGATTCAATCGCGCCGAGCATCGCCATCGAGAAGGCTGCCGGTAACAGCGCCCGTAATGAACTCCAGCTTAGCGTAAAGTCTGACCCCGGCATATCCCACGGCAACACCAGCTGTGGTAGCAGTTGCGGGATACCGTTGCCCTGCGAACCATCCGCCAGAATGTAGTGGAACTGAGAACCGATGGTCGCGACATGGCCACCTGTCAGGTTAACGATGCCCATTACCGCACAACCGGCCAGCAGCGCCGGAAGATGACCAGGCAGGCGGATCCCCAGACGCGGCCAGAAAATCAGGATCCCCAGCGTGACCACGCCAATGGCGGCATCACCAAGGTTAATGGTCGGCAGGGCCATAAACAACGCACCCACTTTTTGCAGGTAGTGTTCCGGGACGTGTGCCATCTGCAGACCGAGAAAATCTTTAATCTGCATGGTACCGATGGTGATACCGATACCTGAGGTAAAGCCTAAGGTAACGGAGACCGGGATATATTCGATCAATCGGCCAAATCGGGCGAGGCCGAAAAGGATCAGGAAGATCCCGGACATCAGCGTAGCCACCAGCAGACCTGCCAGCCCGAACTGCTGCGACACCGGATATAAAATCACCACGAAGGCGGCGGTAGGACCGGAGACGCTAAAACGTGAACCACCGGTAAGGGCGATAACAATCCCGGCAACGGCTGAGGTATACAGGCCGTATTGTGGCGCAACGCCGCTGCCAATTGCCAACGCCATTGCCAGCGGGATAGCAATAATGCCCACGGTTATCCCGGCGATCAGATCACGGGTAAAGCGCGAGGCGGTATATTTTTCTTTCCAACAAGCGTCGATGAGGGCGCGGAAAGGCATCACATGTGAGGAAAATAGTCTGTTCACAATAATGTTTCATCCATGAGCGCATCATCTATCTAGAAAATGATAGTTGAAGTTGGCATAAATCATACAAATAAATAAAACGGATAAAAAAACCCGCCGCAGCGGGTTTTTGAGCCGGGCTCGATTAATGCTCGAACATAGCAGAGATGGATTCTTCGTTGCTGATACGACGAATCGCTTCGGCCAGCATACCCGACAGGGTCAACGTACGCACGTTCGGCAGTGCTTTGATTTCGTCGGTCAGTGGAATGGTGTCACAAACCACGACTTCATCAATCACCGAGTTGCGCAGGTTGTTTGCCGCATTGCCTGAGAAGATCGGGTGAGTTGCGTAAGCAAATACGCGTTTGGCACCACGTTCTTTCAGCGCTTCTGCTGCTTTGCACAGCGTACCGCCGGTATCGATCATGTCATCAACCAGGACGCAGTCACGACCTGCAACGTCACCAATAATGTGCATCACCTGAGAAACGTTCGCACGCGGGCGACGTTTGTCGATGATAGCCATATCGGTATCGTTCAGCAGCTTAGCGATAGCGCGGGCACGCACGACGCCACCGATGTCCGGAGAAACCACAATCGGGTTGTCCAGGTTCAGCTGCAGCATGTCTTCTAACAGAATTGGGCTACCGAATACGTTATCAACCGGTACGTCAAAGAAGCCCTGGATCTGTTCAGCATGCAGGTCAACGGTGAGGACGCGGTCAACGCCAACGCTTGACAGGAAGTCAGCGACGACTTTTGCGGTAATCGGTACACGAGCGGAACGTACGCGACGATCCTGGCGTGCATAGCCGAAGTAAGGAATAACGGCGGTGATACGGCCTGCGGAAGCACGGCGCAGAGCATCGACCATAACGACCAATTCCATCAGGTTGTCGTTAGTAGGGGCACAAGTGGACTGGATGATGAAAATATCACCACCGCGTACATTTTCATTAATTTGTACGCTGACTTCGCCGTCGCTAAAGCGACCTACAGCGGCGTCGCCGAGTGAAGTGTACAGGCGGTTGGCAATACGTTGTGCTAGTTCCGGGGTGGCGTTACCAGCAAAAAGCTTCATATCAGGCACGAGAAGAACCTCAGGCATGCGTCCATTGGTGGAAAGAATCTGCCGAAAACTGTGCGGGCCAGGCAGTATCCTCTCCAGGCGGTGTATTAAAGAGCGCGATGCAACGTCTGGAACGGGGTGACGTTGTCACCGCAACTCAGCTTGCCCGGCTTACTCGTTATCTTTCGCGTTTCATGTGCGCTGGCATCAATTCCTCACACCAGTCACATACTTTTGTATGCTCCTGGCGATTCGTCATCTCGCCATCTTCCTGAAACCCGAATGATTTAGAGTAACGCTCTGTGCAATGGGGAGAGGTTGACACCTTTCGCCACAAAGCCTTCGAGCCATTCCGGGGCTTGCTCAAGCACCTGGCGAGCACGAGACTCTGTATCAAATTCAGCAAAGACACAGGCCCCTGTACCAGTCAGGCGCGACGGCGCATATTCTAACAGCCAAGAAAGCACCGCATCAACCTCGCGAAAACGTTTTCTTGCGATAACCTCGCAATCATTGCCGAATTCACATTTTAGTAACGTTTCTATTGACCTTTTTGGCGTGTTGCGCGGGAGTTCCGGGTCTTTAAAAATCACCGGCGTCGGAATACTGACGCCAGGATGAGCAACCAGGTACCATTTTTCCGGTGGATTGACCGGCGTGAGAATTTCTCCCACCCCCTCGGCGAAGGCCGCGTGTCCGCGTACAAATACCGGCACGTCGGCACCCAGAGTTAATCCGATGGTTGCCAGTTCATCGACGGACAGCCCGCACTGCCAGAGGTGGTTCAGCGCCACCAGAACCGTTGCGGCATTCGAGGAGCCTCCGCCCAGACCCCCGCCCATTGGCAGGCGCTTATCAATGCTGATGGCCGCGCCGCGCCCGGCGGGCAAGCGTCCACTTTCTGCGGCAGTTTTCATCAGCAAACGCGCGGCGCGCACGATCAGGTTATCTTCATGCTCCACACCCGCAACCGGGGTGAGTAGATGAATGTCGCCGTCATCGCGCACCTCAATGCGGATATCATCGCCGTAATCGAGAAACTGAAACAGCGTCTGCAGCGTGTGATAACCATCCGCACGCTGTCCGGTGATGTATAAAAACAGATTCAGTTTTGCCGGAGAGGGCCAATGGGTCATCATTTCACGATCCAGTTATCCATTTTCAGCTTAATGCGCTGGTCGCCGTCGGACAGTTCCATGTTAGCGGGCATCGCTGGCTGCGTTTTGCTGTCGTAGGCGCTGTACACCACTTTCCAGCGCTTACCGTTCTGGCTGTAGTTGACTTCGCTCAGACGGTACTGCGTGTCAAGTTTGTAATCGGTGGCATCGCCCGGCAGACCGAGGATCCACTGACGCAGGCTATTGAGCGGAATCGGCATCCCGGTCAGTTTGCCAATCATTTCTTCGGCATCATCGGCGGTATAATGCTTGCCTTTATTATCGACAAGCTCGACGTTGCCCGGCTGGGCTTTCAGTTCCAGTTCGGTACTGCCCAGCGGATTGGTCAGCAGCAGACGATAGTTATCCTGACCGGTTTGCTGCCAGAAGAAGCGGGCATAGACCTTCTGCTGTTCGGAAATGTAGGCAAACGCGCCGCGCGTCTGATACTGGTGCAGCGCACGCACTTCCTGCTGGTGCTGACGCCACTGCGGGGAGTCCGGACTTTTGCCAGGACCTTTCGGCGCATTGAGTGTACAGGCGGTGAGGACCAGGCTTGCCAGCGGCAGCAGGCGGAACAGGCGAAAATCAGGCAGGGTCATAATGATGACAAATCCTTGAGATACGTTGCAGTTATAGTTCTTAATGCTAGCGCCGCCATCTGACCTCGTCTACGTTCACGTTATCTTAAATCACTAAAATTTGTGCACTAAGCTATTACTCCAAAAGGGGGGCAGTCTCTTTTATTGGCCGCACGCATCCTGTATGATGCCCGCAGTCTAACCTTATCAACGCTGGTACTATTCCCGCACACATGACCCTTTTAGCGCTTGGTATTAACCATAAAACGGCACCTGTATCGCTGCGAGAACGCGTAACGTTTTCGCCGGATACGCTCGATCAGGCGCTGGACAGCCTGCTTGCGCAGCCAATGGTGCAAGGCGGGGTAGTGCTGTCGACGTGTAACCGCACGGAGCTGTATCTCAGCGTCGAAGAGCAGGATAACCTGCAAGAGGCGCTGATCCGTTGGCTGTGCGAATACCATAATCTGAATGAAGAAGAACTGCGCAGCAGCCTTTACTGGCATCAGGACAACGACGCCGTCAGCCATCTGATGCGGGTTGCCAGCGGCCTGGATTCGCTGGTACTCGGCGAGCCACAAATTCTCGGCCAGGTGAAAAAAGCCTTTGCGGATTCGCAAAAAGGCCACCTGAACGCCAGTGCGCTGGAGCGCATGTTCCAGAAATCGTTCTCCGTCGCCAAACGTGTCCGCACCGAAACCGACATCGGCGCCAGTGCCGTGTCCGTTGCTTTTGCGGCCTGTACGCTGGCGCGACAAATCTTTGAATCGCTGTCCACGGTAACCGTACTGCTGGTTGGCGCAGGTGAGACCATCGAACTGGTGGCGCGTCATCTACGCGAACACAAAGTGAAGAAGATGATCATCGCCAACCGTACGCGTGAACGTGCGCAGGTGCTGGCAGACGAAGTCGGCGCTGAGGTGATCTCATTGAGTGATATCGACGCACGTTTACAGGACGCCGATATCATTATCAGTTCTACCGCCAGCCCGCTGCCGATTATCGGTAAAGGGATGGTGGAGCGCGCGCTGAAAAACCGCCGCAATCAGCCGATGCTGCTGGTCGATATCGCCGTACCGCGCGATGTTGAGCCGGAGGTCGGCAAACTGTCGAACGCTTACTTGTACAGCGTTGACGACCTGCAAAGCATCATTTCGCATAATCTGGCGCAGCGTAAAGCGGCGGCGGTGGAAGCCGAAACGATCGTCGAGCAGGAAACCAGCGAATTTATGGCCTGGCTCCGCGCCCAAAGCGCGAGTGACACCATCCGCGAATATCGCAGTCAGTCAGAACAAGTGCGTGATGAACTGACCGCCAAAGCGTTGGCTGCTCTTCAACAGGGCGGTGATGCGCAAGCCATTATGCAAGATCTGGCCTGGAAACTGACTAACCGCCTGATCCATGCACCAACCAAATCTCTTCAACAGGCTGCCCGTGACGGGGATAGTGAACGCCTGAATATTCTGCGCAACAGCCTCGGGCTGGAGTAGCAGCACACCAATCTTATTTTTTACAGGGTGCATTTACGCCTATGAAGCCTTCTATCGTTGCCAAACTGGAAGCCCTGCATGAACGCCATGAAGAAGTTCAGGCGCTGCTCGGCGATGCGGGAACCATCGCAGACCAGGATCGCTTTCGTGCGCTGTCGCGCGAATATGCCCAGTTAAGCGATGTTTCTCGCTGTTTCACGGACTGGCAACAGGTTCAGGATGATATCCAAACAGCACAGATGATGCTCGACGATCCTGAAATGCGTGAGATGGCGCAGGATGAACTGCGCGAAGCAAAAGAAAAATGTGAACAGCTGGAACAGCATCTGCAGGTGCTGCTGCTGCCGAAAGATCCGGATGACGAACGTAATGCGTTTCTTGAAGTGCGTGCCGGAACCGGCGGCGATGAAGCGGCGCTGTTTGCAGGCGATCTGTTCCGTATGTACAGCCGTTACGCTGAATCCCGCCGCTGGCGCGTGGAGATCATGAGCGCCAACGAAGGTGAACACGGCGGCTATAAAGAAATTATTGCCAAAGTGAGCGGCGATGGCGTGTATGGTCGACTGAAGTTCGAGTCCGGCGGTCATCGCGTACAGCGCGTTCCGGCCACCGAATCTCAGGGACGTATCCATACCTCTGCCTGTACGGTCGCGGTGATGCCTGAGCTGCCGGAAGCGGAACTGCCGGACATCAATCCGGCTGACCTGCGCATTGATACCTTCCGTTCATCGGGGGCCGGTGGTCAGCACGTTAACACCACCGACTCGGCTATTCGTATTACCCACTTACCGACCGGTATTGTGGTTGAATGTCAGGACGAACGTTCACAGCACAAAAACAAAGCTAAAGCGATGTCGGTGCTGGGCTCACGTATTCGTGCCGCCGAAGTGGCGCGACGCCAGCAGGCGGAAGCCTCCGAGCGCCGCAACCTGTTAGGCAGCGGCGATCGCAGCGATCGTAACCGTACCTATAACTTCCCACAGGGTCGCGTAACCGATCACCGCATCAACCTGACGCTCTACCGTCTGGACGAAGCGATGGAAGGGAAACTGGATATGCTCATTGAGCCGATTGTCCAGGAATACCAGGCCGACCAGCTGGCGGCGTTGTCCGAGCAGGATTAATGGATTATCAGCACTGGTTGCGTGAAGCAATAGCCCAATTACAGGACAGCGAAAGCCCGCGCCGCGACGCCGAGATCTTACTCGAGACCGTTACCGGCAAAGGGCGTACCTTTATTCTGGCGTTTGGTGAAACGGTATTAACCGTGGCACAGCAGGAACAGCTGAACGCGCTGGTGGCGCGTCGTCAACGGGGAGAGCCGGTGGCGCACTTAACCGGCGTTCGCGAGTTCTGGTCGCTGCCGCTGTTCGTGTCACCGGCGACGCTTATTCCACGTCCGGACACCGAATGCTTAGTCGAGCAGGCGCTGGCACGCCTGCCTGCCTCTGCGTGCCGCATTGTGGATTTGGGGACCGGTACGGGCGCTATTGCGCTGGCGCTGGCTTCCGAGCGCCCGGACTGCGACGTGACGGCGGTTGATCGGATGCCGGACGCCGTGGCGCTGGCGATCCGCAATACGCAGCATCTGGGCATCAACAATGTGCGCGTGCTGCAAAGCGACTGGTTCAGCGCTTTACAGGGGCAGCAGTTCGACATGATCGTCAGTAACCCACCGTACATTGATGAGCAGGACCCGCATCTGGCACAAGGCGATGTACGTTTTGAGCCGCTGACCGCGCTGGTGGCCGGCGATCATGGCCTGGCGGATATCGTGCATATCATCGAACAGTCTAAACACATGTTAACCCCTGGCGGTTATTTGCTACTGGAACACGGCTGGCAGCAGGGGCAGGCGGTGCGTGACGCGTTTACGCGCAGTGGATACCAGGCGGTCGAAACCTGTCGTGATTACGGCGGCAACGAGCGCATTACGCTCGGGTGCCTCGCTGCATGACCACCTTCAGCTTGTTGCTCGGCGTTCATCTTATTAGCATTGCGCTGTCCGTGGGGCTGCTCACGCTGCGTTTTTGGTGGCGTTACACGCAAGCACGCCTTGCGTCAGCGCGCTGGACGCGGATTGCTCCGCCGGTCATTGATACCGTTTTGTTACTCAGCGGCGTAGCGTTGATCGCTAAAACGCACATCCTGCCATTCACCGAACAGGGGACATGGCTGACTGAAAAGCTGTTTGGGGTTATCATTTACATCGTTTTGGGTTTTATTGCGCTCGATTATCGTCGGGCGCGCAGCCAGCAGGCGCGTTTAATCGCCTTTCCGCTGGCGCTGGTGGTGCTGTACATCATCATTAAACTCGCCACCACAAAAATACCGTTACTGGGGTAATCATGAGGTCGTTAGCTGATTTCGAATTTAATAAAGCGCCATTGTGCGATGGGATGATCCTGGCATCGGAGTCTATCCGCCTGGATTTCCCTACGCAATCTGTCTACGACGAACTGGAACGTCTGGCCAGCCTCGCGCATGAAGAAATTAGCCAGCTCCTGTCTCAGGATGAGCAACTGGAAAAATTGCTGGCACTTTTTTACGGCGACTGGGGGTTTACGGATACCCGCGGCGTCTATCGTCTTTCTGATGCACTTTGGCTCGACAAGGTCCTGAAAAATCGTCAGGGCAGCGCGGTGTCGCTTGGCGCCATCTTGTTGTGGCTGGCCAATCGGCTGGATCTGCCGCTGGTGCCGGTGATTTTCCCGACGCAGTTAATCCTGCGCATTGAATCACTGGAAGGCGAAATGTGGTTGATTAACCCGTTCAATGGCGAAACGTTAAATGAGCACACGCTGGAAGTGTGGCTAAAGGGCAATATCAGCCCGGTAGCTGAGCTGTTTAACGAAGATCTCGATGAGGCGGATAACGCGGAAGTGATCCGCAAACTGCTCGACACGCTGAAATCATCGCTGATGGAAGAACGGCAAATGGAGCTGGCACTGCGCGCCAGTGAGGCCTTATTGCAGTTTAATCCTGAAGATCCGTATGAAATACGCGATCGCGGATTGATCTACGCGCAGCTGGAATGTGAACATGTTGCGTTAACCGATTTAAGTTATTTCGTTGAGCAGTGTCCGGAAGACCCGATCAGCGAAATGATCCGTGCGCAGATAAATACTATTTCGCACAAGCATATTGTATTGCATTGATTAATGACACTTTACCTACCGTTTAAGGCGATCCTATGAAACAAAAAGTGGTTAGCATTGGCGACATCAACGTGGCAAATGACCTGCCATTCGTGCTGTTTGGCGGCATGAACGTGCTGGAATCCCGCGATCTGGCGATGCGCATTTGTGAGCACTACGTAACCGTTACTCAGAAACTGGGTATCCCTTACGTGTTCAAAGCCTCCTTTGATAAAGCCAACCGTTCTTCCATCCACTCTTATCGTGGTCCGGGCCTTGAAGAAGGGATGAAAATCTTCCAGGAACTGAAACAAACCTTTGGCGTAAAAGTGATCACCGACGTGCATGAAGCCAGCCAGGCGCAGCCTGTGGCTGACGTTGTGGACGTGATTCAGCTTCCGGCCTTCCTCGCTCGCCAGACCGACTTGGTTGAAGCGATGGCGAAAACCGGTGCCGTTATCAACGTCAAAAAACCGCAGTTCGTAAGCCCAGGTCAAATGGGTAATATCGTGGATAAATTCCATGAAGGTGGCAACGACAAGGTTATTCTGTGCGATCGTGGCGCAAACTTCGGTTACGACAACCTGGTTGTGGATATGCTGGGCTTTGGCGTGATGAAGAAAGTTTCCGGTAACTCACCGGTTATTTTTGACGTTACCCACGCGCTGCAGTGCCGTGACCCGTTCGGTGCTGCAAGCGGCGGTCGTCGTGCGCAGGTGACTGAACTGGCGCGTGCCGGTATGGCGGTGGGTCTGGCGGGTCTGTTCATTGAAGCACATCCGGATCCGGCCAATGCGAAATGTGACGGTCCTTCCGCGCTGCCGCTGGCGAAGCTGGAACAGTTCCTCACCCAGATCAAAGCGGTTGATGATCTGGTGAAAAGCTTCGACGAACTGGATACTGAGAACTAAGTTTGGCTTGTGTGCCCGATGGCGCTTACGCTTATCGGGCCTACGACGCAAAAATCACTGTAGGCCGGATATGACGCTTTGCGTCGCATCCGGCTTTTTTATGAATCAAGCAAAGATCGTCATCAGATAGGCGATAAACAGTGCCAGATGTGCCGCACCGTTAAGCACGTTCGTGCGCCCGGTCGAGAAGGAAATTTGGCACAGTACCAACGAAGAAACCATCACAATCATCTCTGGCGAACCTAAGCCAAACACCAGGTCGTTGCCCGTCGCCCACGCAATCAGCGTTACAACCGGAACTGTCAGCGAAATGGTGGCGAGCACGGAGCCGAAGAACAAATTCATCGCACGCTGTACCTGATTGCTCAGCACCGCTTTCAGCGCACCCAGCCCTTCAGGAGAGAGGATCAGCAATGCGACAAGGAAACCAGTGAACGCAACCGGCGCATTCAGTTCCGTTAACAGCGTCTCCAGCGGATTGGCGTTCATTTTGGTCACTGCGATAACCGCAATTAAATGGACGATAAGCCAAACCGCATGCCACATATTACTGTGCGCTGATGGTTTACCGTGGTGCGGGTCGTCGTCGTCACCCTCGTCTTCGTGTTCGTAAATAAACAGGCTCTGGTGCGTTTTTGTCTGAATCAGAAGAAATACGCCGTACATTGCGGCAGAAATTAACGCCACCAGTAGCGCCTGTGCAGTGGTGAAATTCGCGCCCGGCAATGCCATCGGGAACACCAGCACAATAATGGCCAGCGGGAACAGGGCGATCAAATACTGTTTAATACCAAACAGATTCATATACTGGGTGGCAAATTTACGCCCGCCTAACAGTAATGAAAAACCGACCAGACCACCGGTGACAATCATAATGATTGAATAGAGCGTATCGCGCATCAAGGTTGGCGCGGCGTCGCCCGTTGCCATTAATGCAGAAATTAAGCTGACTTCAAGAATAACCACCGACAGGCTCAGGATCAGGGAACCATAGGGTTCACCGAGTCGGTGGGCTAATACGTCTGCGTGACGTACAACGCTAAATGCACTGCTTAATATACCCACCAGGGCAAGCGCATTAATGCCGATAACCACTGGTAGTGACTGACTGCTCCCCCATAAGAACAGAACTACCAGCGCCAAAATCGGGAAGACGAGCGAGGTCTCCTTGTGGCGGGTTTTTACCGCCTCATGTGCATGTGTCATTCACTTCTCCATCTCTGCAGGTATTTATAATTATAAATGTATTAAAGAATGTAAAAAATAACAGATATCTCGGTATTTCCGATCTGTTTTTACGTAATTTTACGGCGTGGCCCGTTTCTTGCTTCAAAGTGAATATAATCATTTATCTTGTTTAGAGACGATTTAAATAACAAGGTGTTAGTTTTAATGGTGCACAAATATTGACACTCATAACGAGCAACATGTCGGTACCGATCGCGCCATCAGTACAGGATATAAAGTGCCGTTGAGCCTTTGTTGCCTTGCATGCAGCCAGTGAATTGCCTATTGTCCTGATATTGGTTTCAAAATGAACAGCAAAAAAGCCCGGAAGGCGTCAAAAAGTTGTCGCAGGGACGTTGCAGTGGCGGAGGTGTAAGGTGTTAACGCGTGATTTTTTATTGAATGCCGACTGTAAGACGGCATTTGGTGCTATTGAAGAATCACTACTCTGGTCAGCGGAACAACGGGCAGCCTCACTGGCTGCCACACTCGCTTGCCGACCAGATGATGGACCGGTGTGGATCTTTGGTTATGGATCGTTGATGTGGAACCCGGCCTTAGAGTTTGAGGAGTCGTGTACCGGCACGTTAGTCGGCTGGCACCGGGCATTTTGCCTGCGCCTGACGGCGGGACGAGGCACGGCGTGTCAGCCTGGACGGATGCTGGCCCTGAAAGAAGGGGGCCGCACCACCGGTGTAGCCTACCGCTTACCGGACGCCTCGCTGGAGCAAGAGTTGACGTTGCTGTGGAAGCGCGAAATGATCACCGGCTGCTATCTTCCGACCTGGTGTCAGCTCACGCTTGATGACGGGCGGACGGTCAATGCGTTGGTCTTTATTATGGATCCGCGGCATCCATTGTTTGAGGCAGATACGCGCGCGCAGGTGATCGCGCCGCTTATCGCTACCGCCAGCGGACCATTGGGAACCAATGCGCAGTATCTGTTCTCGCTGGAACAGGAATTGTCCCGGTTAGGCATGCAGGATGATTGCCTGAACGAACTGATCGTCACGGTCAAACGACTGTTGGGCGAGGTGTTACCGGAAGGGGTCATGCGGCCAGGATTTGCCTGAGTCGGCGAACTGCCCGATAAGCGAGAGTGCTTTCGGGCAGCTAACTGTCAGGCGGCGATATAACTGATGGAATGTTCCAGCGACTGGCTGTGGCTGTCGATCAGAACATTCCACGTGCCGGTATACGGCACGGTCAACCATGCGTTATCACGATCCTGCACGCTTAAAATGTCGGTCTGCGTGTCTTTGACGTGATTTTTTTCGCTCATCAGATGAATGTGACAGCGCTCAGAACAGCGCACCACCACGGTATCTCCACCAAACAATTTCAAACTTGCCTTCACTAATGCCATTTTTCACCCCGTTCTTGAAAACAACGTACTTTCTGTCGAAAGTGCTGCGTGATGTTGTTCACATTTCACTCATGGCATAACACCAAAGGGGGAGGGACAGGATGCTGATTTTGATCAAAAAATGGCATAACGATTAAACAAAAATGACAAAATCCCTGAAAAGCGTTGAAAGGGCGTGCTTACGTTTAGCGAAACCGCGCCCCTGGCAGATTAAATCTGGAAATATCCGGCTCTTTCAGTGCGCTTGCCTGAAAAGTCGGCTATCAGAAGGTTAACACCTTATCCGCCGCGAGCGTCCACTGGGCTAATTCCACCAATGTCCCGACTTCAACGCCGTCGATTAACGGCAGCGTGGTGATGCCACGACCATCGGTGCAGGTTTTGCACAGTTTCACCGGCACATTTTGTGCGGTCAGGATCTCCAGCATTTGCTGAATATTGTAGCCTTCCGTCGGCTTCTGCCCGCGTATTCCCGCCGTTACCGCGTCCGACATCAAAAAAAGTCGCAGATCGAGGCTGTCATCCTGTTCGCGCAGGGCAATGGCCAGACGCAGACTGTTAAATAACGATTCGCTTCCATAGGCCGCACCGTTCGCGACGATCACTATCTTTTGCATTTTGACTCCTGTTGTCAGGGGGGCATGGATATTGCTAGCTCTTTGGGAAAACCCGTTATCCGTGAGAGCAGAGATGATGACACATGCGCAAGACCCCGGTGCCACGCAATGGTTTCACCACGCACGTCAGCTTGAGAATACCCAGCTTCGCCAGTTGGCGCAGTCAGGCCAACTGGTGACGCGCATTAGCCATCTGGTGCATATGCTACAGTGCGAACGCGGTGCATCCAACATTTGGTTGTGCTCCCGTGGGGCACTTTACGGTCCGGAGGTCCGTGCCAGCCGCGCACTGGTGGATGAGGAATGTCGACAACTGCACGCGCTGTTTACGCAGCTTATGCCGCAGGCCAGCAGCACGCTATGCCATCGCATTGCCGGTACCGTCTGGTGCCTGGCGCAGTTGCCCGCATTGCGTGAAGCGGTCAGCGGGCAGGCGTTAGATGCGCAACAGGCCATGGCGCAGTACAACCGTGCGCTGCGGCATGTGCTCGGTATTGTCCCGCAACTTAATGACAGCATTGATGACCCCTACGTTGCCCGCGGGATGGTGGCCCTGTACAGCTTTATGCAGGGCAAAGAGCTGGTGGGGCAAGAACGGGCATTGGGCGCGATTGGCTTTACGCTTGGCGAATTTGAGCCGCCTATGCGCCAGGCGCTGGTGGATCGGATCGACGGACAGCAGCCGTGCTTTGAAGCCTTTAGCTCACTGGCCTCACCGGCGCTGGTGCAGCATTTTCGCCAGCAGTGTGAAGCCTCTGGCACGATTGAACAGTTGCGTCGACAGGTTTGCACGCGACACCCGCAGGCCGATAACGGCGAAAGCACGCTGCGCTGGTTTACGTTGCAGACCCAGCGGCTGGAACGTTTACGCGACGTGGAGGAGAGGCTGATCGGCGAGCTGATGCAGGCCGTTGAGCGGCGTCTGGCGGAAGACGCCAACGCGCTGCCGCTCGATAACTGGCTTGATGATAGCGCCGATGACAACCTCTGCCTGCGTCGCGACAAACAGCTTCTGCTGCTGGTTCGCCAGCAGGCACGCCAGCTCGAGCAGATGAGCGGCCAACTGGCGTCGCTACAGGATACGTTAGAAGAGCGGAAAGTGATTGATAAGGCGAAAAGTGTACTGATGAATCATCACAATATGAGTGAGGAACAGGCCTGGCAACGGCTGCGCAAAATGGCGATGGATAAAAATCAGCGGATGGTGGATATCGCCCGTGCGCTGTTGACCGTGAAATCACTCATTCAGGGATAGCGGCTGCACAACAGACGAGCAGCCTCTGCCATATTCGGGTGCAAAATAACGTCACCGGGAGGTAAAAGCCGCTCAGCGCGCCAGCGAAATTCTGGCATCCGAATTGCATTCATCTCTACAGACAGTTTAGCAACAGACCAACGGCGGTTTGTCTGCTTTGAGGATAAAGGCGTCCTGCAATGCTTCGGCATTGCCGGGCGCTTTTTTTTTGTTATGGGGAGCATGTATGGGTGACAGAACAGTTTTGCTAACGCGGCGGCGATTCCTGCAGGCCAGCGCCGCCATCGGGGGGGCATCCCTGATTTCCGGCCTGATGCCATCGGTGTGGGCTGCAGGGTCTGACGCGCCAGAAATGAACACGGTCAGAGTGGGCTTCATTCCCCTCACTGACTGCGCACCGTTGGTGATTGCCGCGTTGAAAGGTTTTGATAAAAAGTACGGCATTACGCTGGTGCCCAGCAAAGAGGCCAGTTGGGCGGCGGTACGTGACAAACTGGTTTCCGGCGAACTGGACGCCGCCCACGTTCTGTATGGACTCTTGTACGGGCTGGAGTTGGGCATCGCCAGCAAACCGCAGGCGATGGCAAATCTGATGACGCTGAACCAAAACGGCCAGGCCATCACGCTGTCTGCTGCGCTGCAGGAGCAGGGGATCGCCGACGCGCCGTCGCTGAAAAAGCTGATTGCCGGGCAGGCGCCAGGAACCTACACCTTCGCGCATACCTTTCCTACCGGCACGCACGCCATGTGGCTCTATTACTGGCTGGCCAGCGCCGACATCAATCCGTTTACCGATATCCGTACCGTGGTGGTGCCGCCGCCGCAAATGGTGATGAACATGCGCATCGGCAATATGAGCGGTTTCTGCGTCGGCGAGCCGTGGAATGCGCGGGCCATTAACGACCGCATCGGATTTACCGCCGCTACCTCGCAGGCAATCTGGCCCGATCATCCGGAAAAAGTGCTCGGCACGCGCCGGGAATGGGTGGAGAAGCATCCGCACACCGCCCGGGCGCTGGTCAGCGCCGTACTTGAGGCGTCGCGCTGGATTGACGCCAGCGAGGCCAACAAACGTGAAACGGCGCAAATCCTTGCTGGGCGCGCCTGGCTCAATACCAAAGCACAGTACCTGACCGGGCGCATGCTGGGCGAATACGACAACGGTGCTGGTCATCGCTGGCAGGACGCGCACCCGATCCAATTCTTTCGTGACGGAGAAGTCAGCTTCCCGTGGCACTCGGACGGCATGTGGTTCCTGACGCAGTTCCGCCGCTGGGGGCTGCTTAAGCAGGCACCGGACTATGCGGATATTGCGGCCAGGGTCAACCGTATTGATATCTGGCGCGACGCGGCGACGGCCGTAGGCGGCATAACCCCGCCAGCGCAGCTACTGCGTACCAGCACGCTGATGGACGGTACCGTGTGGGACGGTCGCGACCCGGAAGCGTATGCCAACCGCTTTACCCTCCACCGTAAAGGAGCCTGAGATGAAACAAAACACGCAACTAAAAACCCCTGAACCGGCTGTGGGTGAGGTGATCACGCTGGCTGCCGTGACGGTGAGAAAACGCAAAACGCCGGCCTATTTGTGGCTGCACGCGTGGGTCAGACGAGCCGTGCCCGCGCTGCTGGGGATGGGCCTACTGGTGGTGTGCTGGCAACTGGCGGCGATCAACAGCCAGGGATTTCCGACGCCGCTCAGCACGCTGGACTCGGCGCTAACGCTGTTTGCTGACCCGTTCTATAACAATGGGCCGAACGATATGGGCATCGGCTGGAACGTGCTGGCATCATTGCAGCGGGTGGCCATTGGTTTTGGCCTCGCGGCGCTAGTCGGCATCCCGCTCGGATTTCTGATTGGCCGATTTACCTTCGCCTCACACATGTTTTCACCGCTGGTCGCGCTGCTGCGCCCGGTCAGCCCGTTGGCCTGGCTGCCCATTGGGTTGCTGCTGTTTCAAAAGGCGGAACCGGCCTCCAGCTGGACTATTTTTATCTGCTCCATCTGGCCGATGGTGATCAACACCGCCGAAGGGGTGCGCAGAATTCCTGACGATTATCTCAACGTCGCCCGTGTGCTCCAACTCTCCGAGTGGACGGTGATGCGCCGCATTCTTTTTCCCGCAGTACTGCCTGCGATCCTCACCGGCATGCGCCTGTCTATCGGTATTGCCTGGCTGGTGATTGTGGCCGCCGAAATGCTCACCGGTGGACTGGGCATTGGCTTTTGGATCTGGAATGAGTGGAACAACCTCAACGTCGAAAACATTCTTATCGCCATTGTCATTATCGGCGTCGTGGGCCTGCTGCTTGAGCAGGGGCTGATGCGGGTCGCCCGTCGTTTTAGCTGGCAGGAAAAATAAGGAGACAGCATGAAACCCATTATTCAGGTACAGGCAGTGAGCCAACGTTTTTCCACCGCCAGCGGCGAGTTTCTGGCGCTGCAAAACGTCTCGTTTGATATCCATGAAGGGGAAACGGTCAGCCTGATTGGTCATTCCGGCTGCGGGAAATCGACGTTGCTGAATCTGATCGCGGGCATCACGTTACCCACTGAAGGCGGCCTGCTTTGCGATAACCGCGAAATTGCCGGGCCGGGGCCGGAGCGGGCGGTTGTATTCCAGAACCATTCATTGCTGCCGTGGCTGAGTTGCTTTGACAACGTGGCGCTGGCGGTCGATCAGGTCTTTCGCCGCACCATGAACAAGGCCGAGCGGCGCGAGTGGATTGCGCACAATCTTGAACGGGTGCAGATGGGCCACGCGATGCACAAACATCCAGGCGAGGTTTCCGGCGGCATGAAGCAGCGAGTGGGTATTGCCCGTGCGCTGGCCATGAAACCCAAAGTGCTACTGATGGATGAACCGTTTGGCGCGCTGGATGCACTCACCAGAGCACATTTGCAGGACACGGTGATGCAGATCCAGCAATCGCTGAACACCACCATTGTGCTGATTACCCATGACGTCGATGAGGCGGTGCTGCTCTCTGATCGGGTGATGATGATGACCAATGGCCCGGCGGCCACGGTGGGCGAGATTCTGGCGGTAAATCTGCCGCGCCCGCGTAACCGCGTCCAGTTGGCGGATGACAGCCGTTATCACCACCTGCGGCAACGCATCCTCCACTTCCTGTATGAGAAACAGCCGAAGGCGGCGTAAGGGGGCGATATGACGCAACGACTGGTCATTGTGGGGCACGGCATGGCGGCGACGCGCCTGACCGAGGCGCTGCTGGCGTACAAGTGCAGCGACATCGCGATCACGCTTATCGGTGAGGAACCGCAGCTGGCCTATAACCGCATCCAGCTATCACCGGTGCTGGGTGGGGAGAAGACGTTTGCCCACACGCTACTTCATCCGCGCCAGTGGTATACCGACCACGGCGTGACGGTGCTGAGCGGGGAACGCGTGCTGGCCGTTGATGCGACTCGCCGCCGGCTGACGACCTGCACGCGCATCCTTGAGTGGGATGAGCTGGTTTTTGCCACCGGCTCGGTGCCGTTTATTCCGCCAATTCCCGGCGGTGAGCAGGCGCATGTGCACGCGTTTCGCACGATGGCGGATGTGGAGGCCATCTTGCAACAACCAGGTTCGGTGGTGGTGTTTGGCGGCGGCGTACTCGGCGTGGAGGCAGCGGCAGCGCTACGGCTAAACTGTGACAACGTCACGTTAATTCATCGCGCCGAACGTCTGATGGAGCACCAGCTGGATCGGCAGGCCAGCGATCTGTTGCAGGCCCAGCTGACAGCGCGCGGTATTCGCTGCGTACTCAATTCCGGGATTACGAGCATTGAAGGAGATCGCGTCACATTGCTGGATGGTGAGCAGTTGGCCGCGCGGCGGGTGGTGATGGCGACCGGCGTCAAACCCAATATCCACCTGGCGCAGGAGAGCGGTGTGAGCTGCCAACGGGGGATCGTAGTGGACGCACAACTGCGTACCACCGTCGCAGGCATCAGCGCGGTGGGCGAGTGTTGTGAAATTAACGGCCAGACCTGGGGGCTGGTGGCACCCTGCCTGCAGCAGGCCGAGGTGCTGGCTGCACGCCTGGCAGGCCAGAACGGCGAGGGATTTCGTTGGCAGGATCGCGGCACGCGTCTGAAGGTGACGGGAATCGAACTGTTCAGCGCTGGGGTAACGGACGCCGAACCCACGGATACCGCGTTGAGTAGCTGGGATCCGCTCAGCGGACACTACCGCCGTCTGCTGATTCGCGACGGAAAACTCCATGGCGTGCTGTTAATGGGCAATTGCCGCAGCGCTGCGCCGCTCACCGACTTGCTGGATGCACACGCGCCGGCAAATTCCGCCTGGCTATTTGACCGCTTTGATACGCAGCCACCGGCTGCAGGACTGATGACGATGACAAAACCGACGCTGGCTGTTGTGGGACACGGTATGGTTGGCCACCATTTTCTCGAGCAATGCGTAAGCCGCAACCTGCATATGCAGTATCACATCGTGGTGTTCGGCGAAGAACGTTATGCCGCCTATGATCGGGTACATCTTTCCGAGTATTTCGCCGGGCGCAGCGCGCAGTCGCTGTCACTGGTGGACGAGGACTTCTTTGCGCGTCACGGTATCGAGCTGCGTCTTGCGCAGTGTGTTACGCAAATCGACCGTGAAGCTCGGGTTATCCGTACCGCCAGCGGCCATGAAACCCACTGGGATGCGCTGGTGCTGGCCACCGGATCGTACCCGTTTGTGCCGCCGGTAAAAGGCGGTGATTCCGCGGATTGTTTTGTTTACCGTACGCTCGACGATCTCGATGCCATTGCGGAAAAAGCGAAAAATGCCCGGCGTGGGGTGGTGATTGGCGGTGGGCTGCTTGGGCTGGAGGCGGCCAATGCGCTGCGCCAGCTTGGACTGGAAACACATGTCGTTGAATTCGCCGCGAACCTGATGGCGGTGCAACTGGATAATGCCGGCGCCGCTATGCTGCGCGAAAAAATTGAGGCGCTGGGGGTGGGGGTGCATACCGCAAAATCCACCCGCGAAATTGAGCGTACGCCAGACGGCCTGGTGCTGCATTTTGCCGACGGAGAGCGGCTGGACACCGATCTGGTGGTGTTTTCCGCCGGTATCCGCCCGCAGGATACGCTGGCTCGCCGCAGTGGCTTACACCTCGGCGATCGCGGTGGAATAAGCATTGATAGCCACTGCCGCACGTCAGATGATGCCATTTACGCCATTGGCGAGTGCGCGCTGTGGGAAGGGCGGATATTTGGACTGGTGGCGCCGGGCTATCAGATGGCGCGCGTTGCCGCCGCGCGGCTGGCCGGGGAAGAGGCCAGTTTTGGCGGGGCGGACATGAGCACTAAGCTCAAGCTGCTCGGCGTTGATGTGGCGTCATTTGGTGATGCGCAGGCGCGCACGCCGGGGGCGCAAAGCTATCAGTGGACCCACGGCCCGCAGCAAATCTACAAGAAAATCGTCGTCAGCGCCGACGGCAAAACGCTGCTGGGCGGCGTGTTGGTGGGCGATGCCAGTGACTATGCCACGCTACTACAAATGATGTTGAACGGACTGGTGCTGCCCGCGCAGCCGGAATTGCTGATCCTGCCAGCCGAGGCGGGTAGCGCACCGAAAGTGCTTGGGGTGGCGGCACTCCCTGACACCGCACAGATTTGTTCTTGTCATAACGTCAGCAAGGCCGATATCTGCCGGGCGGTCAGCGCTGGGGCGACGGATATCGGTGCAATAAAACAGTGTACCAAAGCGGCAACCGGCTGTGGCGGGTGCAGCGCACTGGTCAAACAGGTGATGGAGCATCAGCTGGCTGCACAGGGTGTGGAGGTCAAAAAGGATATCTGTGAACACTTTCCCTGGTCGCGTCAGGAAATCTATCATCTGGTGCGGGTGAATCATATTCACACTTTCGAACAGTTGATTGCCCGTTATGGACACGGGCACGGCTGTGAAATTTGTAAACCGCTGGTGGGGTCGGTGCTGGCCTCCTGCTGGAATGAGTATCTGCTTAAACCTGCGCATCTGCCGTTGCAGGATACGAACGATCGCTATTTTGCCAACATTCAAAAAGACGGATCGTATTCGGTGGTCCCGCGCATGCCAGCGGGGGAAGTGACGCCGGATGGCCTGATTGCCATTGGTCAGATTGCTAAACGCTACCAGTTGTACAGCAAAATTACCGGCGGGCAGCGGGTTGATCTCTTCGGTGCGCGGCTTGAACAGTTGCCCGATATCTGGCGCGAGCTGGTCGAGGCGGGGTTCGAGACCGGGCACGCTTACGGGAAGTCGCTGCGTACGGTGAAGTCCTGCGTCGGCTCAACCTGGTGTCGCTACGGTGTTCAAGACTCAACTGGACTGGCAGTCACGCTGGAGAATCGCTACAAGGGCCTGCGCGCACCGCACAAAATCAAAATGGCGGTTTCCGGCTGTACCCGTGAGTGTGCCGAAGCCCAAGGGAAAGATGTCGGCGTCATTGCCACGGATAAAGGCTGGAACCTGTATTTGTGCGGCAACGGCGGCATGAAGCCGCGCCATGCCGATCTATTTGCCAGCGATCTGGATGATGCCATGCTGATTCAGACCATCGATCGTTTCCTGATGTTCTACATCCGCACCGCGGACCGCCTGCAGCGCACCAGTACCTGGATGGACAATCTCGAAGGCGGTATTGATTACCTGCGCGAGGTGATCATGGACGATAGCTTAGGTATTGCCAGCGAGTTGGAACAAGAGATGGCGCGGGTAGTGGAAAGCTACCAGTGCGAGTGGCAAACCACGCTCAGCAGTCCGCAACGTCTGGCGCTGTTTCGCTCTTACGTCAACAGCGATGCCCCGGATGACGCCATCGCGCGTCAAGCCTTACGCGGCCAGCCGCAGTTGGCCCCCCCTGTACGCCATGCTCGTGAGACATTGCCGGTGAAACCCTGGCAGGCGATCTGCCCGCTTGAGGCGATCCCGGAACAGGCAGGGATTGGTGCCCTACTGGGTGACCTGCAAATCGCACTCTTCCGTTTTGGTCAGTCGATTTATGCGCTGGATAATCGTGAACCCGGCAGTGACGCTCAGGTACTTTCGCGCGGCATTTTGGGGGATGTGGCCGGTGAGCCTGTTGTGATTTCGCCGCTGTATAAACAGCGCATTCGCCTGCGTGATGGTCGCCAGTATGACAGCGGCGAGCAGGCGGTACGCGCCTGGCCGGTGAAAGTGGTGGATGGAAAAGTGTGGGTGGGCAATCAGGCATTGATTCTGCGCGCGGAGGCCTCATGAGTGAGATACGTACCACATGTCCCTACTGCGGCGTCGGCTGTGGGGTGATCGCCCAGGTGAGCGAAAAAGGCGTTAACGTCCGGGGCGATCCTGACCATCCGGCAAACTTTGGTCGCCTGTGCGTCAAAGGCGCGGCGCTGGCGGAAACCACCGGGCTGAGCGGCAGATTGTTACAGCCGACGGTTGACGGGGCGAAGGTCAGTTGGTCGCAGGCGCTGGAAACCGCAGGCACGCGTCTGCGCAGCATTATCGCCCAGCACGGCCCGCAGGCGGTGGCCTTTTACGCTTCCGGTCAGCTACTGACGGAAGATTACTACGCGGCCAACAAGCTGATGAAAGGTTTTATCGGTGCGGCCAATATCGATACCAACTCGCGGCTTTGCATGTCGTCGGCGGTGACCGGCTATAAGCGGGCGCTGGGTGCCGACGTGGTGCCCTGCAGCTATGAAGATATCGAGTGTAGCGATCTGGTGGTGCTGGTGGGATCGAATGCCGCGTGGACGCATCCAGTGTTGTACCAACGGCTGGTGCAGGCACGACAAACCAATCCATTGTTGAAGGTGGTGGTTATCGATCCCCGACGTACTGCCACCTGTGATATTGCGGATCTGCATCTGCCGCTGCTGCCTGGCAGCGACGGTGGGCTGTTCGTGGGTTTACTCAACAGAATTGCCACCGACGGTGCAGCGCTGGGGGATTTTGACGGGGCAACGGAAACGCTGGCTATCGCGCGTGACTGGGACGTGGCGCGGGTGGCGGAGTTTTGTGGGCTGGAGGTGGCGGAAGTCACCGCGTTTTATGACGCGTTTATGTATGCGCCAAAGGCCGTCACGCTGTACACCATGGGCATTAACCAGTCCGCCAGCGGCAGCGATAAATGCAATGCGATCATCAACGTCCACTTGGCCAGCGGTAAATACGCCCGCGCCGGGTGCGGGCCATTTTCGCTGACCGGACAGCCAAACGCGATGGGCGGTCGCGAGGTAGGCGGGCTGGCGACGCAGTTGGCAGCACAGATGAGTTTTGACCCGCAGGACCTGTCGCGCGTGGCCCGCTTCTGGGGCGCTGAGCGGCTGGCACAAACGCCGGGGTTGATGGCGGTCGAGCTGTTCGAGGCTATTGGCAACGGCGAGATTAAAGCGGTGTGGATCATGGGGACTAACCCGGCGGTATCGTTACCGGACAGCCATGCCGTGTGTCAGGCGCTGGCGGCCTGCCCGCTGGTCATTGTCTCCGAGGTGGTGGCCGACACCGATACCAGTCGCTATGCCCACATTCGCTTTCCGGCGCAGGCCTGGGGAGAGAAGAATGGTACGGTGACCAATTCAGAGCGGCGCATTTCTCGCCAGCGCGCCTTTTTGTCCTCTCCCGGTGAGGCGCGTGCAGACTGGTGGATTATCGCCCAGATGGCTAAACAGTTGGGGTATGCCGGGGCGTTTAGCTGGCAAAACGCGTGGGAGGTCTTCTGTGAACATGCGGCGCTTTCCGGTTTTGAAAATAATGGGGAACGCGCCTTTGATATTGGTGCCCTGGCCGAAATGACGTACGCGCAGTGGGAAGACATGACCCCGGTTCGCTGGCCGGTCAGTCGACGTCTAGCGCCGCTAAACCTCTGGCAGGGCTGGCACGCGAACCAGCGTTTGCGGCTGGTGCCGGTCACGCCGCAGGGGATGACAACCGCCTGTGATGCGCTCTATCCGCTGGTGTTAAACAGCGGGCGTATCCGTGACCAGTGGCACACCATGACCCGCACCGGCACCGTTTCGCGCCTGATGCAGCACATCAGCGAACCGCTGGTCGAGGTGTCACCCGAGGACGCCGTACGATTTCAGCTGACCGGGGGAGCGCTGTGTCGTATCAGTTCCCCGCGCGGGCTGATGGTGGGCAGGGTGGCAATCCAGCCAGGTCAGCGGGCGGGCAGCGCGTTTACCTCGATGCACTGGAACAACAGCTTTGCCCGTCAGGGCCGGGTAAACACGCTGGTCGCGCCGGTGTGCGATCCCCATTCCGGACAGCCAGAAAGCAAACAGACTGCGGTGCGTATCATGCCCTGGCAGCCGCAATGGCAGGGGGAGATGTTTAGTCGGCATCAATTAACACTGCCCGGTTTTGTCCATTGGTGGCGCAAAGCGGCGGACACGGTTTTTCGCTATACCCTGGCGGGTGACAGGGAATTCGCCAGCTGGCTATGCCAGTACTGCACAGCACAAGGCTGGCAAATCCAGCAGGCGCACTGGGGCCAGGGGCTGAATATCCTGGCCTGGCGTGAGGGGCAACTGATGCTGGGATTCTGGTCGGCGGCGACGCAGCCTGAGATTGACACCGTCACTATTCTCGCCGCGTTTGTGCGAGCGCCAGACAATGCTGAAATACGCCATGCGCTGCTGAGCGGCAAACCCGCAGGTATAGCGCCTGACGAGGGGGCGATAGTGTGCAGCTGTTTCAGCGTAGGTGAAACGGCGATCGTCCGGGCGATCACCGACGGTTGCCAGTCGGTTCAGACGTTGGGGCAACAGCTGCGCTGCGGCAGCAACTGTGGGTCGTGCATCCCGGAGTTGCGTGCCTTACTGAAACAAACGCTAACGCTTAAAGAGTAAGGATATTCCTGAAAATTTGGGAAAAGGCTGCAAATTGCCGGCCTGAAAGGTATGGTTAACGGTCGAGAGACCTGATTTTAATGATGTAAAAGCCACCGACGATTTGAGCCGTTTTTTCAGTTGTACACGTAGTATCCTCCTACTCTTGCCGCTGGCAGGCGGTACTGCCAGCGCGCAGTCTTCGTTTATCCAGCAGGCCGCCAACCCGTTTGACAACAATCATGATGGCTTACCCGATCTTGGCATGGCAGCGGAGTCCCGGGCCGGTGAAAAGCATTTTGCCGAAATGGTCAAAGCGTTTGGCGAAGCCAGCATGACCGATAATGGTCTTGATACCGGTGAACAGGCGAAGCAGTTTGCGTTTGGCCAGGTGCGTGACACGGTCAGTGAGCAGGTGAATCAACAACTGGAGTCGTTGCTTTCTCCCTGGGGTAATGCCAGCGTTGGGCTACAGGTGGATAACGAGGGTCGCTTTACCGGCAGCCGGGGAAGCTGGTTTATTCCGTGGCAGGATAATCAACGCTACCTGACCTGGAGCCAGATGGGGATAACCCAGCAAGATGAGGGGCTGGTCAGTAATCTGGGCATCGGGCAGCGCTGGGTACGCAACGGCTGGTTGTTAGGTTACAACACCTTTTATGACACTCTGCTGGATGAAAACCTGCCGCGCGGTGGCGTGGGTGCCGAAGCGTGGGGCGAGTATCTGCGCTTATCTGCCAATTATTACCAGCCGTTCTCGTCCTGGCAGGAACGTTCTGCGACGCAGGTGCAGCGCATGGCGCGGGGATATGACCTTACTGCACTGATGCGGGTCCCGTTTTATGAACATCTCAATACCAGCGTTAGCGTGGAGCAATACTTTGGCGACCAGGTCGATCTGTTTCATTCCGGAACCGGCTACCATAATCCGGTGGCGGTCAAGCTGGGGCTGAGCTACACGCCGGTGCCGCTGGTGACGGTGACCGCGCAGCATAAGCAGGGGGAAAGCGGGGTCAGCCAGAACAGCGTCGGTGTAAAGCTTAACTATCGCTTTGGCGTGCCGTTAAAAAAACAGTTGATGGTCAGCGAAGTGGCTGGCAGTCAGTCCTTGCGCGGGAGTCGTTATGACTTACCACAGCGTAACAATCTGCCGACGATGGAATATCGCCAGCGCAAAACCCTGGCTGTGTTTCTGGCAACTCCGCCGTGGGATCTCACGCCTGGCGAGTCGGTAGCGCTGAAGCTGGAAGTGCGCAGTCAGCACGGTATTCGCCACCTGACGTGGCAGGGGGATACGCAAGCGCTGAGTTTGACGGCGGGAACAACTACCCGGAGTGCAGAAGGCTGGACGATTATTATGCCAAAGTGGGACAGCAGTGACGGGGCAACAAACCGCTGGCGGCTGTCGGTGGTGGTGGAAGACGAACAGGGTCAGCGTGTCTCTTCCAATGAGATCACGCTATCACTGACCGAACCGTTTAGCGCGGTGTCGGAAAATGATCCTCGTTGACGATAAGCAGCATTAAAAATTAGAAAATGCGTTCCTGATGTACCCATACCGCGGCTTCTACGCGTGATTTGAGCTTCATTTTCTTCAGCATATGCTTCACGTGGACTTTGACCGTGCTTTCGGTGATGTCCAGACGGCGGGCAATCATCTTGTTAGGCAGGCCCTGGGCAATCAGTTTCAGGATGTCGCGTTCGCGCGGCGTGAGCTGGGTGACATCGCGGTCTGAGGTGGCACGATTAGCACGCAGGCTGGCGGCCAGTACGGGTGTTAAAGCTTCGCTAAGCACCATTTCACCGGCGGCCGCTTGCTGTAATGCCTTCAGCAAATCTTCCGGTTCCATGTCTTTCAACAAATAACCATCCGCGCCGCGTTTCAGGGCGGTGACCACGTCTTCTTCATGATTGGAGACGCTGAATACGACGATGCGGCCGGACAGGGATTTTTCGCGCAGCTTATCGAGCGTTTCCAGACCGTTCATACCGGGCATATTGAGATCCAACAGGATCAGATCGGGATCAAGAGACTCAGCCAGCTCGATACCCTGCTCGCCATTACTGGCTTCGCCGACCACGGTAATATCGGGCGCCATGCTGACAAGCTGTTTTACACCGGTTCGCAACATCGGATGATCATCGATCAACAGGATGGTTGCCGGTTCCAGATTACTCATGGGTATCTCCTTGGACTTCTGTGAAGTTTGTTTCGGGAATGAAAGTGACAGCAACTTCAGTACCGCCAGTCTCGCGACGGCGTACACGGCAATCGCCGCGCAAGCTTTGCGCACGATCGCGCATAATAATCATGCCGTAGTGGTTACTGCGTTCGGCGTTTTCCGGTACGCCGCAGCCGTTATCTTGCACTGTCAGTTTGACCTGCTTGCCATTTTGCACCACCGTCACCACAACGTCATCGGCGTGAGAGTGTTTCAGGGCATTACTCAGGGCTTCACGGGCAATTTGCAACAGGTGAATAGCCTGGTGCGAAGGCACCAGACGCGGCGGCAGCTGGTAATCCAGCTTCACCGTAAAACCAAATCGGGCGCTGTATTCCAGGCAGCTGGCTTCCAGCGCTGGGCGCAATCCAGGCTCCGTTAACTGCAAACGGAAGGTGGTTAACAGCTCACGCAACTGCACCCAGGACGTGTTCAGTTCATTACGAATTTGACTCAACAGGTCGCGGCAGTTTTCCGGCAGCGCCTCGCCTTGCATTTGCAAACAGCTGACCTGCATCTTCATACAAGAAAGCGATTGTGCAATAGAATCATGCAGTTCACGTGCAATGGTGGCACGCTCTTCCATCACAATCAACTGCTGCTGACGCTCCTGCTGCCTGTCCAGCGCCAGCGTCGCGGTCAGTTGTTCAACCAGGGTATCAACCAGTTGCTGCTGGTCGTGGCTAAGATGACGTCCGTGCGGCAATGTGGCCAGCAGAATACCATACTGAGTATGCGCATCGGTCAGTCGCCATTTCAGTGTGATTCCGCCGTCAATGGCGGGCAGCGTGCCGCGCGGACACAGATGACACCCTTTTTCATCACAGCTGACGTTCGACTGACAGGTAAACTCCTGGTGATTATCTTCATCTTCCAGGTCGTACACCCGCAGTTCGATATCATGCAACAGCGTTAAATTTTGTAGCCCGTTGAGTACCGGGGAAAGACGTTCACACAGTGGTACCTGAGAGTGCAGACGGCGGTTGGCTTGCCACAGGAAGGAGAGAATCTGGTTTTTATGCTCCAGACCGGCGGTTTTCTCCTGCACCCGCTGTTCCAGTACCGCGTAACTTTCTGCCAGCTCTTCTGACATATTGTTCAGTGCCGATCCCAGGGCCGCCATTTCATTACGCCCGCTAATGCATGCGCGCTGGGTAAAATCACGTTGGCTGACGGCTCGCGCCATCGACAGCAGCTGTTTCCACGGTTCCAGCAGACGAACACGCAGCCAGATAATGGTGAAAACCAGCAGCAGTGCCATAAACACGGCCATCAGACGATGCAGCATCACCACGCGCTCAATACGCAATTCCGTGGTGTGGTCAAAGGCGGTCACCAGCTTATCCAGTCCTGCCACAAACTGCGTAACGTCCTCGGCAACGGCGTCCGCGTTTTGTGCATGTGATAGCCCTGGCGCCAGTTCGGTATGCCAGTAATCCTGTAACGCCTTCAGCTGTGCCTGTTGTCCGTCGCGCTTAGCGGCGCGCGTGAGTTCCGGGCTGAAGGCCGTTCTTTCCATCTCTTCCAGCAGCGGCTGGTCATTGGCATCCAGCGGAACCGCTGCCAGCAGACGATAGCTCTGCATACGCAGGGAGCCGGCTTTATTTATCGCATGCGCGCTGCCCTGAACGCCCTGAACCAACCAGCCGGAGACGGCCATACCTGCCACGCCGATTGCGGTGGACAGTAAAACAATCAGCGCTACCTGGTTGACCAGCGTAAGCGGAGAGAGACAACGTTTTAACATGGTGACTTCTTCCTTCAGGATTTCGTTGTAGCGAAAACCTTATGAATGACGATACTGCTGCAAGCAGTGGCGTTATTCTCAGCTATACACTGGAGTATACCCATACCTCAAACGGGCTACCCCTTAATTGCCGCAGGTGGGAGAGATCCCCGGCTGAGGGGAGTAGGGGGCGACAGAAGCGTGAAAAACCACATCTTTTTTAGCGATGTTATGTACTCATTTGGGGTAATGATAAATTTTAAGCACTAATAATGACATCTTTTCCTTTGATTTATATCAACTTACCTCTCGCTGTAAACCCTAATGTTGCAGGCATCGAAACAAGTATCAGAGGTGTCTATGAGTCACTCATCTGCCCCGGAAAGGGCATCTGGATCTGTAATTACAGAATGGCGGCCGGAAGATCCCGCCTTTTGGCAACAAAGAGGTCATCGTATTGCCAGCCGCAACTTGTGGATTTCCGTCCCTTGTCTGCTGCTGGCATTTTGCGTATGGATGTTATTTAGCGCCGTAGCGGTGAACTTACCGAAGGTTGGCTTTGACTTTACCACCGAGCAGCTGTTCATGCTGACGGCATTACCGTCGGTTTCCGGTGCGCTGCTGCGTGTTCCGTACTCCTTTATGGTTCCTCTGTTTGGCGGACGTCGCTGGACGGCATTCAGCACCGGTATCCTGATCATTCCTTGCGTATGGTTAGGTTTTGCCGTGCAAGATACCACCACGCCGTTTAGCACGTTTATTATCATCTCTCTGCTGTGCGGTTTTGCCGGGGCAAACTTTGCTTCCAGCATGGCTAACATCAGTTTCTTCTTCCCGAAACAGAAACAGGGCGGTGCACTGGGGCTGAACGGCGGTCTGGGTAACATGGGCGTCAGCGTGATGCAGTTGCTTGCGCCGCTGGTGGTCTCCTTGTCTATCTTCGCGGCATTCGGTAGCCACGGCGTTGAACAACCGGATGGCACGCAACTGTATCTGGCCAACGCCGCGTGGATTTGGGTACCGTTCCTGGCGGTGCTGACGCTGGCTGCGTGGTTTGGTATGAACGAACTGGCAACCTCTAAAGCGTCACTGAAAGAGCAATTACCGGTGCTGAAACGCGGACATCTGTGGATTATGAGTCTGCTGTATCTGGCAACCTTCGGCTCCTTTATCGGCTTCTCTGCCGGTTTTGCCATGCTGTCAAAAACGCAGTTCCCTGAGGTACAGATCCTGCATTATGCCTTCTTTGGTCCGCTGATTGGCGCCCTGGCTCGTTCTGCTGGTGGGGCAATTTCTGACCGACTGGGCGGGACGCGTGTGACGTTGGTGAACTTTGTCCTGATGGCCATTTTCAGCGCCTTGCTGTTCCTGACGCTGCCAACAAACGGTGAGGGTGGCAACTTTATCGCCTTCTTTGCGGTGTTCCTGGCGCTGTTCCTGACGGCTGGGTTGGGTAGTGGTTCTACCTTCCAGATGATCTCCGTGATCTTCCGTAAACTGACGATGGACCGAGTGAAAGCCGAAGGTGGCTCCGAAGAGAAAGCGATGCGTGAAGCGGCAACCGACACGGCGGCAGCACTGGGCTTTATCTCAGCCATCGGCGCGATTGGCGGTTTCTTTATTCCTAAAGCGTTTGGTACGTCGCTGGCGTTAACCGGTTCGCCGGTGGATGCGATGAAAGTGTTCCTGATCTTCTATGTCGCCTGCGTGGTCATCACTTGGGTGGTATACGGACGTCATTCTAAAAAATAAAAAAGTAATGTACACAAAATCACTCAAACTGCATCACGGCGGCAAGTGAGAAATCCCCAGGAGCATACTCAAGTCAGTGACTGGGGAGAACGAGCACAGCCAACGCGGAAGCAGTTTGAAGGATGACGTGTAGGTTGATTATCCTTTGCGCGGTGTTAGACCGCGCTTTTTTTTGTCTGTAATTAGTTACAACATACTTATTTATCTACAGAGACTATCGTCTGTCAGAACGGTACACAGAAAGAGGCCTGCCAGGGGGGATACCCCTTAATACTCACTTGTAAAGAATTTAACATTTGTATGATGAGTTAATTTTAAAATCATATTTAAAATCAATTGATTACTGACTTTTACCTCATCCCACTTAAGGGGTATATAAAATTTAACCTCTCTTTCCCATCCCTGCCTGCCTTGATCGTTATCAATTCCCACGCGCTTTCATAGCGTTACCTTCATTCTCAATCAAGCAATGTCGATTTATCAGAGAGCCGTCAGGCTCCTACAGGAGACAACCGATGAGTAAATTCCTGGACCGGTTTCGCTACTTCAAGCAGAAGGGCGAAACCTTTGCCGATGGGCACGGCCAGCTTCTCAATACTAACCGGGACTGGGAGGATGGATACCGCCAGCGTTGGCAGCATGACAAAGTCGTGCGATCAACTCATGGGGTAAACTGCACCGGCTCATGCAGCTGGAAAATCTACGTGAAAAATGGTCTGGTGACCTGGGAGACCCAGCAAACCGACTACCCGCGCACCCGTCCAGACCTGCCAAACCACGAACCACGCGGCTGCCCGCGCGGTGCGAGCTACTCCTGGTATCTCTACAGCGCTAACCGCCTGAAATACCCGCTGATGCGTAAACGCCTGATGAAAATGTGGCGTGAAGCGAAAAGACTGCACAGCGATCCGGTAGACGCATGGGCATCCATCATCGAAGACGCCGATAAAGCAAAAAGCTTCAAGCAAGCGCGCGGTCGTGGTGGTTTTGTACGTTCTTCCTGGCAGGAAGTGAATGAGCTGATTGCCGCTTCTAACGTCTACACCGTCAAAACCTACGGCCCTGACCGCGTGGCAGGCTTCTCGCCGATCCCGGCAATGTCGATGGTTTCCTACGCCTCCGGTGCACGTTACTTGTCCCTGATTGGCGGTACCTGCCTGAGCTTCTACGACTGGTACTGTGACCTGCCGCCTGCGTCTCCGCAGACCTGGGGTGAGCAGACCGACGTTCCGGAATCTGCCGACTGGTACAACTCCAGCTACATCATCGCCTGGGGTTCAAACGTTCCGCAGACCCGTACCCCGGATGCCCACTTCTTCACTGAAGTTCGCTACAAAGGGACCAAAACGGTCGCGATCACCCCGGACTACGCCGAAATTGCCAAGCTGTGCGACCTGTGGCTGGCACCGAAGCAGGGCACCGATGCCGCGATGGCGCTGGCAATGGGCCACGTCATGCTGCGTGAGTTCCACCTTGATAACCCAAGCCAGTACTTCACCGACTATGTGCGTCGTTACACCGACTTCCCGATGCTGGTGATGCTCGAAGAGCGTGACGGTTACTATGCGGCGGGCCGTATGCTGCGCGCCGCCGATCTGGTCGATTCTTTGGGCCAGGAAAATAACCCAGAGTGGAAAACCGTTGCCGTCAATACCGACGGCGAGATGGTCGCGCCAAACGGTTCGATTGGTTTCCGCTGGGGCGAAAAAGGGAAGTGGAACCTTGAGCAGCGCGACGGCACGTCCGGTAAAGAAACCGAACTGCAGCTCAGCTTGCTGGGCAGCCAGGATGACATCGCTGAAGTCGGCTTCCCATACTTTGGCGGCGAAGGCACCGAGCACTTTAATAAAGTCGAACTGGAAAACGTTCTGCTGCACAAACTGCCGGTCAAACGCCTGCAACTGGCGGACGGCTCTACCGCGCTGGTGACCACCGTTTATGACCTGACCATGGCGAACTACGGTCTGGAACGCGGTCTGAACGATGAAAACTGCGCCACCAGCTACGATGACATCAAAGCATATACCCCGGCATGGGCAGAAAAAATTACCGGTGTATCACGCGCTCAAATCGTGCGTATCGCCCGTGAATTTGCCGATAACGCTGACAAAACGCACGGTCGTTCAATGATCATCGTCGGTGCCGGTCTGAACCACTGGTATCACCTCGATATGAACTATCGTGGATTGATCAACATGCTGGTGTTCTGCGGCTGCGTTGGTCAGAGCGGCGGCGGTTGGGCGCACTATGTGGGTCAGGAAAAACTGCGTCCGCAGACCGGCTGGCAGCCGCTGGCGTTTGGCCTTGACTGGCAGCGTCCGGCACGTCACATGAACAGCACCTCCTACTTCTATAACCACTCCAGCCAGTGGCGTTATGAGACGGTAACTGCGCAGGAACTGCTGTCGCCGATGGCGGACAAGTCCCGCTATAGCGGTCATTTGATCGACTTTAACGTGCGCGCTGAACGTATGGGCTGGTTGCCATCTGCGCCGCAGTTGGGCACCAACCCGCTGTACATTGCCCGTGAGGCGGAAAAAGCCGGGATGACGCCGGTGGATTACACCGTGAAATCGCTGAAAGAGGGTTCTATTCGCTTTGCGGCAGAACAACCTGAAAACGGTAAAAACCATCCGCGTAACCTGTTCATCTGGCGTTCTAACCTGCTGGGCTCGTCCGGTAAAGGTCATGAGTACATGCTGAAGTATCTGCTGGGTACTGAACACGGTATTCAGGGGATGGATCTGGGCAAACAGGGTGGTGTGAAGCCAGAAGAAGTGGAATGGCAGGATAACGGTCTCGATGGCAAGCTGGATCTGGTGGTGACGCTGGACTTCCGTCTGTCGAGCACCTGTCTGTATTCCGACATCGTGTTGCCTACCGCCACCTGGTATGAAAAAGACGACATGAATACATCGGACATGCATCCGTTTATTCATCCGCTGTCTGCCGCTGTTGATCCGGCCTGGGAATCGAAAAGCGACTGGGAAATTTACAAAGCCATCGCCAAGAAATTCTCTGAAGTCTGCGTCGGTCACCTCGGTAAAGAAACCGACGTGGTGACGCTGCCTATCCAGCACGATTCTGCTGCCGAACTGGCGCAGCCGCTGGACGTGAAGGACTGGAAAAAAGGCGAATGCGATCTGATCCCAGGCGTTACTGCCCCGCACATCATGACCGTTGAGCGTGATTACCCCGCAACTTACGAACGCTTCACCTCCATCGGCCCACTGATGGATAAAGTCGGTAACGGCGGGAAAGGGATTGCCTGGAACACCCAGAGCGAAATGGACCTGCTGCGTAAGCTTAACTACACCAAGGCAGAAGGCCCGGCTAAAGGTCAGCCGATGCTGAATACGGCGATTGATGCCGCCGAGATGATCCTCACACTGGCGCCGGAAACCAACGGTCAGGTGGCGGTGAAGGCCTGGGCTGCGCTGAGTGAATTTACCGGCCGTGACCATACGCATCTGGCACTGAATAAAGAAGACGAGAAAATCCGCTTCCGCGATATTCAGGCGCAGCCGCGTAAAATTATCTCCAGCCCGACCTGGTCTGGCCTGGAAGATGAGCATGTTTCTTACAACGCCGGTTACACCAACGTTCACGAGCTGATCCCATGGCGTACGCTGACCGGTCGTCAACAGCTGTATCAGGATCATCAGTGGATGCGCGACTTCGGTGAAAGCCTGCTGGTTTATCGTCCGCCAATTGACACCCGTTCGGTGAAAGCCGTGATGGGCGAGAAATCCAACGGCAATCCGGAGAAAGCGCTCAACTTCCTGACGCCACACCAGAAGTGGGGTATCCACTCCACTTACAGCGACAACCTGCTGATGCTGACATTAGGCCGCGGCGGTCCGATCGTGTGGATGAGTGAAGCGGATGCGAAAGATCTGGGTATCGAAGATAACGACTGGATCGAAGTCTTTAACAGCAACGGTTCACTAACCGCCCGTGCGGTAGTCAGCCAGCGTGTCCCGGCCGGGATGACCATGATGTACCACGCCCAGGAACGTATTGTGAATATTCCAGGGTCGGAAATAACCGAACAGCGCGGCGGGATCCATAACTCTGTGACCCGTATTACGCCGAAACCGACGCACATGATTGGTGGTTATGCCCACCTGGCCTACGGCTTTAACTACTACGGCACCGTAGGGTCAAACCGTGATGAGTTCGTGGTGGTCCGTAAGATGAAGAACATTGACTGGTTGGATGGCGAAGGCAATGACCAGGTACAGGAGAGCGTAAAATGAAAATTCGTTCACAAGTCGGCATGGTGCTGAATCTCGATAAGTGCATCGGTTGCCACACCTGTTCAGTAACCTGCAAAAACGTCTGGACCAGCCGTGAAGGGACCGAGTACGCCTGGTTCAACAACGTTGAAACTAAGCCGGGCACCGGTTTCCCGACCGACTGGGAAAACCAGGAAAAATGGAAGGGCGGTTGGATCCGCAAGATCAACGGTAAGCTGGTACCGCGCATGGGTAACAAAGCGCTGCTGCTGGGTAAAATCTTCGCTAACCCGCATCTGCCGGGTATCGATGATTACTACGAACCGTTTGACTTCGATTACCAGACGCTGCACAACGCTCCGGCTGACAGCAAAGCGCAGCCGATTGCACGTCCACGTTCGCTGATCACCGGCAAGCGTATGGACAAGATAACCAAAGGTCCGAACTGGGAAGACGACCTGGGCGGCGAGTTCGAGAAGCTGTCAAAAGACAAAAACTTCGAGAACATGCAGAAGGCGATGTACGGCCAGTTCGAAAATACCTTCATGATGTATTTGCCGCGTCTGTGCGAGCACTGCCTTAACCCGGCGTGCGTGGCGACCTGCCCAAGCGGTGCCATCTACAAGCGTGAAGAAGACGGCATCGTTCTGATCGACCAGGACAAGTGCCGCGGCTGGCGTATGTGTATTACCGGTTGTCCGTACAAGAAAATCTACTTCAACTGGAAGAGCGGTAAGTCAGAGAAGTGCATCTTCTGCTATCCGCGTATCGAAGCCGGTCAGCCGACCGTATGCTCCGAAACCTGCGTCGGACGTATTCGTTACCTAGGCGTACTGCTGTATGACGCTGACGCCATTGAAAGCGCGGCAAGCACCGAGAACGAGAAAGATCTGTACCAGCGTCAGCTGGACGTGTTCCTCGATCCGAATGACCCGGCGGTCATTGAGCAGGCACTGAAAGACGGTATTCCGCTGAGCGTGATCGACGCGGCTCAGCAGTCTCCGGTGTACAAAATGGCGATGGACTGGAAGCTAGCGCTGCCGTTGCACCCAGAATACCGCACGCTGCCAATGGTCTGGTATGTTCCGCCTTTGTCACCGATTCAGTCTGCGGCTGATGCAGGTGAACTTGGTAGCAACGGTATTCTGCCGGACGTGGACAGCCTGCGAATTCCGGTTCAGTACCTGGCAAATCTGCTGACTGCAGGGGATACGCAGCCGGTGGTACTGGCGCTGAAGCGCATGCTGGCGATGCGTCACTTTAAACGTGCGGAAACCGTTGACGGTAAAGTCGACACCCGTGCGCTGGAAGAAGTTGGTCTGACTGAAGCGCAGGCACAGGAAATGTACCGCTACCTGGCCATCGCGAACTACGAAGATCGTTTCGTGGTACCGAGCAGCCATCGTGAGCTGGCGCGTGAAGCGTTCCCGGAGAAAAGCAGTTGTGGCTTTACCTTCGGCGACGGTTGCCACGGTTCGGACACCAAATTCAATCTGTTCAACAGTCGCCGCATCGATGCTGTCGATGTGACCAGCAAAACGGAGCCGCACCAATGATTGAACTCGTCATTGTTTCGCGTCTGCTCGAGTACCCGGATGCTGCCTTATGGCAGCATCAGCAGGAACTTTTCGATGCACTCGCGTCATCTGAAAACCTGGACAAAGATGATGCCCAGACTCTGGGCGTCTTCCTGCGCGATTTAACCGCGCAGGACATGCTGGACGCACAGTCCCGCTACAGTGAACTGTTCGACCGTGGCCGTGCAACCTCGCTGCTGTTGTTTGAACATGTGCATGGTGAATCCCGCGACCGCGGTCAGGCGATGGTTGACCTGATGGCGCAGTACGAGCAGCACGGTTTACAGCTCGACAGCCGCGAATTACCGGACCATCTGCCGCTGTACCTGGAATATCTGGCGCAGTTGCCGAAGGAAGAGGCGCTGGGTGGTTTGCAGGATATCGCCCCGATTCTGGCCCTGCTCAGTGCTCGTCTGCAACAGCGTGAAAGTCGCTACGCCGTGCTGTTCGATCTGCTGTTGAAACTGGCGAATGCGGCTATCGATAGCGACAAAGTGGCGGAGAAAATTGCGGATGAAGTTCGCGATGATACTCCGCAGGCGCTGGACGCTGTCTGGGAAGAAGAGCAGGTGAAATTCTTTGCCGATCAGGGGTGCGGTGAATCTGAGATCTCCGCTCACCAGCGTCGTTTTGCCGGGGCCGTCGCGCCGCAGTATCTGAATATCACCACCGGAGGACAGCAATAATGCACTTCCTGAATACGTTCTTCTTTGACATCTATCCGTACATTGCGGGTTCTGTCTTCCTGATTGGTAGCTGGCTGCGTTATGACTACGGGCAGTACACCTGGCGTGCGGCATCCAGTCAGATGCTGGATCGCAAAGGGATGAACATGGCGTCAAACCTGTTCCATATCGGGATCCTGGGTATTTTCGCCGGCCACTTCCTGGGGATGTTAACGCCGCACTGGATGTACGAAGCGTGGCTGCCGCTGGAAGTGAAACAGAAAATGGCCATGTTTGCAGGCGGTGCGTCCGGCGTGATGTGTCTGGTCGGTGGTGTATTGCTGCTCAAACGCCGTCTGTTCAGCCCACGCGTGCGTGCCACTACCACCGGTGCAGATATTCTGGTGCTGTCCGTTCTGGTTATCCAGTGTGCGCTGGGGCTGCTGACTATCCCGTTCTCCGCCCAGCATATGGACGGGAGTGAGATGATGAAGCTGGTCAACTGGGCACAGTCCGTGGTGACCTTCCACGGCGGCGCGTCCCAGTACCTGGACGGTGTGGCGTTTATCTTCCGTATGCACCTGGTGCTCGGTATGACGCTGTTCCTGCTGTTCCCGTTCTCGCGTCTGGTACACATCTGGAGCGTGCCGGTCGAGTATTTGACCCGCAAGTATCAGATTGTTCGCGCACGCCACTAAGGTAAAATATTAATGAAAAAAACCAGGACAAAAGTCCTGGTTTTTTTTGTATTTTATTTCGATATCATGCTGCGAATCGTGGGATAAAGAAATGAAGCATAATGGAATATTCAGCTCGCCCTGGCGTTAACATGGCGCTAAAAATCGTCTCGACCGGTATTGCTCTGCCGCCGACACGGATCACTTCATCAATGCTTGACCTTCAACTCGGTAAGCCCTCGGGCTATGTGGAAAAACGTTCGGGCATTGTCTGGCGCTATCACGTGGCCAACGATGCCAGCCAGGCTGAGCTGGCGGCACAGGCGTTACACCATGCGCTTGACGCCGGGGCGTTATCACCGTCTTCCATTGATCTGCTGATTTGCGCGTCGGCCATTCCGTTTCAGGCTCTCCCGTGCAGTGCGACCCATATTCTAAAAGCTGCAAGTATGCCTGCCGGAATGGCGGGTTTCGACATCAACAGCAGCTGCGTTAGCTTTATTTCCGCACTGGAAGTAGCAGCCGGATTGGTAAATACCGGTGCGTATCGTCGTATCGCCATCGTGTCAGCAGATATTGCCTCGCGCGGTATTGACTGGGGGCATGAAGAATCCTCGCTGATTTTTGGCGATGGCGCGGCATGCGTTATTGTCGAACGTGGCGACGGTTCAACCGGCATTCTGGCAAGCCTGATTGAGATGTATCCGGACGGTAGCGAGCTGTGTGAAATTCGCGCGGGTGGCACGCGGCGTAACCCTCGTGCAGGGATGATCGAGAGTGATTTTCTGTTTCACATGCAAGGGAAATCGTTGTTTCGTTATGCCTCTTCCTTGATTGAGGATTATTTTGCCCGCCTGCTGGCGAAAAGCGGCATTACGCTGGCCGATATTGCCACGGTGGTACCGCATCAGGCCAGCCATCTGTCGCTGGAACATATGCGTAAACGGCTGCACGTGCCGGAATCCGCTCTCATTGACATCTACCGCCATTATGGCAATCAGGTCGCGGCGTCTATACCAACCGCGCTGCACGAGGCTATCGTTAGTGGACGACTGGTCGCAGGTCAACCGGCAATGCTGATAGGGACGGCAGCAGGGCTGACGCTGGCGGGTATGGTCTTTATACCGTGAAAATTCTGCTGACCGGCGCAACCAGTGGACTGGGACGCAACGCCGCAGAATCTTTACTGATGTCCGGACACGACGTAGTGGCTATCGGGCGTAATTCGACTCAGGGTGCAGCGCTTACGCAATGGGGCGCGAAGTTTGTGCCACTCAATCTAACGTGCGCCAGCGATAAGGACTTTTTCAGGCTGGTCGACGGCTGTGACGCCGTGTGGCACTGTGCGGCAAAGTCGTCGCCGTGGGGTAGCCGCACTGATTTTTACCAGAACAACGTTCTGGTCACGCATCGGCTGACGCAGGCGGCGGGCAGGGCGCAGATCCCGCGCTTCGTTCATATTTCCACCCCGGCGGTGTATTTCGATTTCCGTCACCACTATGATCTGCCAGAGAGCTACCTTGCACGCCGCTTTAGCAGTCACTATGCCGACAGTAAATATGCCGCAGAGCAGGTGATTACCGACGCGGTGCGCACGTTTTCAGCGACGACATTTATTATGCTGCGTCCGCGCGGCCTGTTTGGCCCATACGATAATGTGATTGTCCCGCGGCTGCTACAGCAGCTTCATCGGGATGGCGGCGTGCTACGTTTACCGCGCGGCGGTGAGGTGCTGCTGGATCTCACTTTCGTGCAGAACGTGGTGTATGCCATGGAGCTGGCTACGACGGTGGCGTCGCTGCCTTCTGGTCGCGTCTATAACGTGACTAACCATCAACCCCAGCGGCTGAAGGTGATGCTTGATGCGCTGTTGCGAGAACAGCTTGGGCTACGTTATCGCCTGTGTCAGGTGCCGTGGCCACTGTTGTCTCTGCTCGCCAGCGGAATGGAACTCATCGGACGCTGTCTTGATAAAGAGCCGCCGGTAACCCGCTACAGTGCAGGCACCGTCTGTTTTGATATGACACTGAGTACACAACAAGCCACCAATGAACTGGGTTATCGGCCGCGAATTTCAATGACGGAAGGCATTGCGATGACCGGCGAATGGATGAGAAAGCATGGCAACTATCACCGCTTTTGAGGTTGGGTACTGCACACATATAGGGTGTATGGCGCTAAAAGGCGCCGGGTTGCGCGTTTGCAAATTCCCGTCGCGGGCGTACTTGCTGGAAGCTGGCGATCAACGCTGGCTATGGGATACCGGTTACGCCTCGTGGTTTGAGCAATACACCCGTTCTGGCGTTTTTCGACTCTACCGCCAGGTGACGCCAGTCTATTTCGACCCAAACGCCTCGTTGGCCCGACAGTTGCTTGCACGAGGGCTGGTCAGCGGTGATATCAGCGCTATTATTCTGTCGCATTTTCATGCCGATCATGTGGCCGGACTACGTGATTTCCCCGACGTTAGCTGCATCTGTTCGGGTGAAGGGTGGGCGCAGGTCAGGACGCTACGCGGATTTTGCGCCCTGCGCCAGGCCTTTGTGCCTGGACTGTTTCCGGCAGAATTCGAGTCGTCGTTAACGTTTATTGAGCGTTTTGAGACCCTGACATTACCCGCCGCGTTGGCACCTTTTGAGCGTGGCTATGTGCTTCCGGGAAGCGATGGGCAGATAATCCTGGTTCCGCTTCCAGGACACGCTGCTGGGCATATTGGCGCGTTTGTGTTGACGGACGATGGATGGACATTGCTGGCGGCTGATGCGGCCTGGTCGCCCGCCAGTTACCGTGAGCTGCGAGGCCCGTCCCGGCTGGCAAATTTGGTCATGTCTGATCCCACTGCATATTACCAGACCCTTGCGCGGTTAAATCAACTCTGGCAGAACGGCGCTACGGATATTCAGTTATGCCATGAGGGTGATTTATGATCCCATTCGCGCTTCTCTGGCGCTATTTCTGCACCCGCAAACTGCGCTTTACCGACAGGGCCTCTCTTGAGGCTTGGCAGCAAAAAAGAATGCAGGCTTTCCGCCGCCGGGTGTTAGTGAAAAGCCCGTGGTTCCGCGATTATCTCGCGCGGCCTTTTTGCGAATGGCCGACGATGGACAAAACGCGGATGATGACCCATTTTGATGAGATGAACACGGCCGGGCTACAGCGTGATGCCCTGATGGCATGTGCGTTGCGTAGTGAGCACAATCGCGATTTCTCGCCTGGAGTCGGTGAGTTTAGCGTGGGTCTGTCGTCCGGCACCTCCGGACAACGTGGGCTGTTTGTGGTGAGTCCACAGGAGCAACTGCTGTGGGCGGGGGCTATTCTGGCAAAAGTCCTGCCCGATGGATTGCTGGCGGGTGAACGCGTGGCATTGTTCCTGCGCGCAGATAATAATCTGTATCGCAGAGTGAATAATCGCTGGCTCAGTCTGGAATATTACGATCTTCTTGCCCCATTTCAGCCGCAGCTCGCACGGCTTGAGGCGCAGACACCGACGCTGATTGTTGCTCCCGCGCAGGTACTGCGCGCGCTGGCGCTGGCCGTACATGCCGGAACACTGACTCTGAAGGTGAAAAAAGTAATTTCGGTGGCGGAGGTGCTGGAAGAGCAGGATCGCACTTTGCTGCGCGACGTATTCGGCGAGGTCGGTGAAATTTATCAGGCTACTGAGGGCTTTCTGGCCTCAACCTGCGCCTGCGGTACGCTGCATCTGAACGAAGAGTTTATTCATGTCGAGCCGGAATGGCTGGATGAGCAGCGGTTTATTCCGATTATCACTGACTTTACCCGCAGCACGCAGCCGGTGGTTCGCTACCGGCTTAATGACGTACTGGTGGCGAGTGATAAGCCGTGCCCTTGCGGCAGTGCGGCCAGGGCGATTGTCCGTATTGAGGGTCGACAGGACGATCAGTTGCTGCTACCTGACGTGGCGGGTGGAGAGCAGGTCGTATTTGCCGATGCCTGCAGCCGGGTGCTGGCTATCGCGTTGCCCCCCACGGCCGATTATCGGTTGGCGCAGACGGCCGCCGACGCGCTCTTGCTTACCGCAGATTGCGATCCGACGACGTTACAAGCGTGCCAGCAGGCGCTGAATGATTTTTTTTCCCGTCAGGGCGTGGATGTGTCGCGTCTGGCGTGGACGCGGATATCAGCATCGCCACCGACGCAGTTTGACGCGAAACGGCGGCGGATTATCCGCCAGTGGGACGCAGTATGAGAATGATATTTTTGCGACTTAAACAGATGCTGCTGGGCTGGGGCACAGTGGGGATCGTTTATTCGTGTTGCGATCGTTTGCAGGGGCAGGGATCGCTGCTTACGCCTTGGGCCATCGATCGGGTGATTCCCTTTTCGCCCACGGCGGTCTGGCTTTATTTATCGTTCTTTCTGCTTATTCCAGCAGGCTATTTTCTGGTGCCGCTGGTGCAATTACGCTGGCTTACGCGTGCCATGCAGATTGCGGCAATAGGGGCCGGGAGTATTTATCTTATGTGGCCGACGACGATGCAGTATCCACCACTGACCGGTGACGGACTGTCGTCTCAGGTACTGGGCTGGTTGATCGGTATCGACTCACCGCAAAACTGCTTTCCCTCCCTTCATGCTGGGTTAACGTTGCTTACTGTCTGGGCCATCGCTGTGCGGCGGCAGACGGTGATAACTACGGTGAGTCTGGTGTGGGCGTTGGCGATTGCTATCGCGATCCTTCAGTTGCGTAGACATTTATTTATCGATTTAGTGGGTGGCGTGTTACTGGCCGGAGGAAGCGGCTGGCTGGCAATGTATATCGACGCAGGGAAAAAGCAACACAGGGAAATCCGTTATGAGTGAATTATTGTACCCCATTATTTTTATGTTAATACTGGTGACGTGCGAGGCGTGTTTTCTGCAATGGTCGCACAAGAAGAAAATCGACTGGCGCGATGTTATTTTCAATCTCAATTCCGGGCATATTGTGCTGTGGATGTTTCGCTGCCTGGAAGTGCTGTGTTATGCGCTGCTCCTCCAGTACGCAAATTTGCATCTTTTTGATGGGGTTGCCGCAGGCTGGATCTGGCTGTTTACGGTGGTCGCGTGGGATTTCTGCTTCTACTGGTTGCATCGCCTCCATCACGAGCGGCGCTGGCTGTGGGCGGTGCATGTTGTCCATCATCAGGGGGAACACTATAACCTGTCTCTGGGGGTCAGAAATTCCTGGTATTCATCGCTTACGGGGATCCCATTTTTTATGGTGCTGGCGGTGTGCGGCGTTCCGCTGACGGTGTACCTGACCGTTTCGGTCATCCACTACACTATTCAGTTTTTTAACCATAATGCGCTTACCCCCCGTCTTGGCTGGCTGGAAAAGATATTTATTACGCCGTCTCACCATCGTGTACACCACCTGAATGAAAAACGCTATGCCGATACCAATTATGGCGGCACCTTTCTTATCTGGGATCGACTATTCGGCACGTATTGTAAAGCGCCGCCGGTAGGATCGGTTGAGTACGGGGTGAAAGGCAGCCAGCTTTCAGGTAACCCGCTACGCGAAAGCAATCTGCCTTTTCGCAAGCTGCTCGGGCTAGCGCCTTCTCAACGTCAGATCGAGCGTCAGGGTAGTGGCGGGGTGATGATCCTTATTACGGGGGCGCTGTTATTATTTGTTCTGGTTCTGGGCTATATCCAGCGGTATGGCTACCAAATCGAAAGCATGTCGCCTGAACAGGCGCTACTGGTTGTACTATTGGCGGCAGGCACAGTCGCGCTCGGTGGTATCAGCGACGGACAGCGCTGGGGGAATCGCGTCTGGGGTGGGGTGACGCTACTGTTATTGGTCCATCCGCTGCTGTTTGCGTGGCATGAACTTCTCTGGCAGGTGACGCCTGTCCTGCTGGTTATCCACGGCATGATGGTCCTCTGCGGGGTTGGTAGCCGAACAGCAGGAGCGGCGCGTGAATCTGTTTAATCCGCAGACACGACTGACCTTTCCTGCGGATGACCCGGCGTTGGTTAATGCATTGCAGATTCAGTCTCGCGCCTTGCTGACTGCGCATAACGATCGACGCTACGCCGACCGATGGGCCATCTTTAAAGCGATGGTGCTGGTTGTGGCCTGGCTTTCCTGCTATCTCATTGCCTTGGGGGCGCAGGCAAAATGGGTCTTTGCGCTGGCGTATCTCGCAATGATGCTATTTGCGATGTTGCTGGCCGTAAACGTGGTGCATGATGCCTCGCATAATGCGTTTGTGCGAGGGAAGCGTGCCAATGCTCGACTCAGTTTTCTGGCGGCTCTGCCGTTGGGCCTGGATGCTGACAGCTGGCGCGTGCGTCACGTCAGATTTCATCACGGGTTTACCAATATTGAGTGTTACGATCCGGATACCGCTGAAAACGGTTTATTGCGCCAGACCCCCTGGCAGCGCTGGCAACCTTTTATGCGTGCGCAGCGTTTTTACTGGCCGTTGGTGGCCGGTTTGACATTTCCCTGGTATATCTGGGTGGTCGACTGGTTGGATCGCTGCGGACTGACGCCGGTT
>NZ_SZXN01000064.1:0-4375 GCF_005281195.1 Citrobacter sp. wls613 | reverse complement strand
ACCTGGCCCGGCGTGGTGCGGCGGGCTGGAGCCGTTTTCTGGTCAGTAAAGCGGTGCATCTGATATTAACGCTGGCGCTGCCTTTATGGCTGCTGGCGGATCGGCTAGGCGGGCTTACCGTGCTGGGGACCTATGTGGTGAGCCAGCTTATCGCATCGCTGATTTTCGTCATGCTGATCATCGGGACTCACTGGGCCAAAGGATACTCTCAGCTTCCGCCTTCGACAGGACGCATGACGCAGGGAAGAATCGCGCATACCTTCGCCACGACCTTCGACTGGCGGCCCACGCCTGCGTGGCTGGGATACTGGCTTGGCGGTATCAATCTTCATTTGACGCATCACCTATTTCCCCACTGGCATCATCGTCATTACCCGGCGCTTTGCAGCATCATTGCCGATATTGCACAGCAGCAGGGGATGGATTACTCCGTGCTCACGTTGCGTGATTTGCTGTCGCTCCAACAGCATTTTCTCAGGAAGATGGGGCAACCACCGGAGCGCGATACGCCATGAAGATTTTACTCACCGGCGCGTCCGGGTTTATTGCCGGCGCTTTTTTGCGGCGGTTTGCCGACGATCCGCAGATCTCGCTGTACGGTGTGGGCCGCCGACCGCAGTCTGATTTACCTCCATCGGTGTACTATCAGGCATGTCCTCTTGACCAGTTGCAGACGCTTGATGTGGAGCCCGACGTTGTGATCCACGCGGCGGGTAGGGCATCGCCCTGGGGTACGCGTCAGGAGTACGCGCGCGATAATGTGCAGACCACGCGCCAGGTCATCGATTTCTGCTATTCCCGCCAGTCACCCCGGCTGATTTTGCTCTCTACGGCGGCGGTCTATTATCGCTTTGCCCATCAATACCGTCTGACGGAAACGACCCCTGTGGGGCCGGAATTTACCAGCAAATATGCGCGGAGCAAATTTCTGGCGGAACAACATGTACAGGCTTATGCCGGTGAGAAAACGATTTTTCGGCCCTGTGCGGTATTCGGGCCGGGTGATGCGCTGTTATTTCCGCCGCTGCTGGAGGCCGCACGCAAAAAAAGCTGGTAAACCTCTATAGCGAATATCCGGCGCAGGCAGATATTATGCACATTGATACGCTATGCGATTATCTGATGCAGGCGGCGACGGCGATGCAGTTGCGGCCCTGCTATAACATCTCTGCTGCGCAGCCGGTGGTCACGCAGGATCTGCTTCATGACATTTTGCGCCAGTGTGATTTGCCGGTGCCCACGCGTGCGCTGTCGGTGATGAGCGCGCGACGTTTTGCGGCCTTGCTGGAGGGGCTATGGCGAACCTTGCCGCTGGCCGGGGAGCCGCCTATCACCCAATTTGGCATTGGCGTTTTTGGCTACTCCTCCACCCTTGACGTCAGTCTGATGCTGGCGGATTTCGGCGCACCACGCCAGATATTCATGCAGAGTTTGAAACAGTTTTTACAGGACGATAAGGTGCAGCGGTTATGATGACCATCGCGTTACTCTGGCTAACAATTTTGCTGTTTAAATGCGTTTTCGCGCGGAAGATTTTGCGTGCTCCCCGGCCTGAGTCATTCATTGGTAGCCATGACGTGACGGTGCTGCAACCGATCCTCAGTGGCGATCCGGCCTTGTCGTCGGTGCTGGAGACAAACTTGCAACAGTTGCCTGACGCGCATTTTTTGTGGCTGATCGATGATGATGACGATGAAGGCGCGCGCGTTTCGCGCCAGTTGCAGCAGCGTTATCCGCAGTGTGATATTCGCCTTTTGCGCTATGCGCCTGCGCCACAAGGGCTGAATCCGAAGCTGTTTAAACTGGAGCAGGCACGATCTCAGGTGCAAACATCCTGCCTGATGGTGCTGGACGATGATGCCTCCCTGGATGCGTCCTCGCTGCAACATATGCTGAGTGAACTCAACGCACATACACTGGTCACTGCGTTACCCTGGTATCGACCCGCGCACAATATACCCTCACGCCTGCTGGCTCAGTTTGTAAACGATAACTCGGCGTTGACCTATCTTCCGCTGTTACCCTTTACCCGGCCGCTGACGCTGAACGGGATGTGTTATGTCATTTATAGGGATACGTTGGCGCAGGTAGGGGGATTCACGCCGATTCTCCATCATCTGACGGATGATTTGGCTCTGGCAACGCTGCTCACCCGGCAAGGTATAGAGATTGTTCAGTCTACGGCCACTGTTCAGGTTCAAACCAGCGTGCCGGATCTCAGGCGTTATGCCCGCCAGATGCATCGCTGGTTTTTGTTCGCAACGTTGTTAATGCGCGAGAAAACGGTGTCGGTAAATCTGGCGATTTTTCTGCTCCAGGGTCTGCACCCGCTGCTGCTCTGGAGCATGCTAATACTGGCGCTGAGCGGTGGAGCGGCGGATGCGGTTATCTTGACAGGGGTGGTAATCATTCGTTATTTCGCGCTACGCTGTGTACAACACGGCCTTTCAGAGCTGATACCGGCACATCCGATGTTGTCGCTTTTATCGGAATTACTGCAACCGGTTCATTTACTCCACGCAATGTTGAACCGTACGATTTACTGGCGCTCAAGACGGTATCGTATTTTTAGTAACGATCGGTTTATCTCCCGATGAGCCTGCAAATCGCCTTCATTACCGGTCGAAGTCAGCCGGGGAATCCAGCATTAAGCCCGTTGCAGCGTGCGTTTATGGCTACGCTAAACAGAGAGGGCCGATGTCTGGCGTTAAATTTTCCGTGGGTAATGGGGGTAGATGAGTGGCGGGCTACCCCGATTATTCAGGCGAGTTGGAACAATGCGCGCGACTATCTTGGCTCGCGTCGCCCTGCATTTAGCCAAACCTACCAGGAGGCGACGCGCATGCTACTGGCATCAGCCGATCATACGCTGCTGCTGGCGGGAAGCTGTGGACTTGAGCTGTTTAATAATCTTCAGCTTTCTGCAGCAGATTTATCGCACGTCAGCATTTTTGCCTATGGCCCGGTAGCCCGCCATCGCCCTACCTGCCGTCACCTGTTGGTTCAGGGGCAGAAGGACTGGATCTCCCGCCTCTGGTTTCGCGACGTGGATACGCATATTGCCTGCGGACATATGAACTATCTTGCCCAGCCTGCACTGAGCGATTTGTGCAGACGCTTTATCAGGACGCTGTAATGCAACGTTTATACGATCTTATTCCGCCTGGCGTGACCCGTATTGATCTGTTGGCCCCACCGTTTGCCGGACATTTGCATCCTGTTTTGGCGATGGGCCTCGCGCTATCCACGCAGTATCAGGTGCGGATTATCAGCACTCGTGGCGCAGCAGCAAAGATCACGGCCGCGGGGCTTACCGCAATGGTTTTGCCCGGTGAGTATGATACGCCGCTGCTGGCGGTGGCGAATCCACGCTATGCGGTAAAATCCAGTCCGATGAAGCTTTATCGACAGTTTCGCGCTGTGGTCGGGTTACTGAAAAACTTTGCTGATGAACTGGAGCAACTCTGGCATCAGCAGGGCGTTCCCGATTTAGCTATTGCTGATTTTACGCTGCCGATAGTCGGGGAAGTTTGTCGTCGATGTGACGTGCCATGGTGGACCAGTCTGCCATCGCCCTGTGTACTGGAAAGTCCGGAGGGAACGCCCGCTTACTGCGGCGGATTAATGCCCGCTAAGAACAGGATGGAGCAATACTGGTATTTATTGCAGCGTAAAAAAGTGCGTCTGTTCAAGCGTGCTGTCTTCTGGTTATTTCGCCATACAATCCACCAGACCGGTATTACACGTCTTTACCGTCCCGATGGCAGTGAATGTGCGTATTCTCCAACGCGCATTCTCGCCCTGAGCGAACGTGAGTTTGAGTTTCCACAAACCTGGCCGGATGTGCTGCGCTTTATTGGACCGGCGCTCTACACGCCGCCGCTTGGCTATCAGGAACCTGTGTTTAAGGAAGGTAAAAAGCATGTGCTGGTAACGCTGGGGACGCATCTGGACTGGCATAAAGAGGCGGTAGTGGGTGCCGTTGCAGTGCTCGCAGGGACCATGCCTGACTGGGAGTTTCATTTTACCGAAGGAAATGGAACGAGTGGGCAGCGCTATCAACAGGGCAATTTTTGTCGCGTGCCGTGGGTCGATTACGATCGGTGTTTATCACGTTATGCTGCAGTTATTCACCATGGCGGGGCCGGTATTATGTGGCACTGCATAACGCGTAATATTCCCGCACTGGTTTATCCGGTCGATTATGATCAGTTTGATCATGCGGCGCGGCTGGAATACAGCGGCAAAGGGATCTGGCTACGTGGTGGACTGACGGCATTAGAGCGGGCTGGTGACACACTGCAAGAACTGGTGGAAAGATATGACAGAAAGTGAGCGTAGATGCTCGAATCGAACCTTAATCGAAGATTCTCAT
>NZ_SZXN01000065.1:269426-316838 GCF_005281195.1 Citrobacter sp. wls613 | reverse complement strand
CTATTCAGGTGGCCAAATTCACTATGCCACTACACTACACAGTACTGAATGTGGGTAATAAAATACAGCCACTTTCAGTTAGCAATGCCCGTAATTATAGAGAAAATGTATTGCCTGGAGCAGATTTAGAATCTATCTGACGCCATCAGTCCTTTTTAAAGCTCCAAACCTTCCCTCTGATAAACTCTCAAAAATGAAACATGTACAGACTTAGGAATATGACATTAACATGAACGATTTAGTAAAAGCCTATCTGGCTCGCCTTGGCCTTGACGCAGAAAAACCCTCCATTGAGGCACTTACCCGTTTACATCAAGCTCATGTAGAGCGGATCCCTTACGAAACATTCTGGATCCACCTTGGTCAGGATTGGGGAATTGACGCCATGGAAAGTTTCAGAAGAGCGGCAACAACCCGACGAGGTGGTTATTGTTTTCAGCTCAATGGCGGCTTACATACGCTACTCACCCACCTTGGTTATCGTGTGGGTATTCACCCAGCAAACGTCCACGGCGCAGAAGGCCCCGAGCATATAAAACTGGAAAACCATGCAGCTATCATCGCTGAGGGGTTGCCGAGTGAAAATAATCCCAACGGGAGATGGTGGGTGGATGTCGGTCTTGGCGATGCGCTTCATGAGCAAATGCCTCTGATGAATACTACCGTTAACCAGGACTCGATGCAGTTTGGCATGGAAGCCATGGACAAGGACGGCGTGGGCGATTGGCATCTCATTGCCGATCCATCGTGCTGGATCGCAGGCGTGAATATGGCTGAGCAACCCGCTTCTATGAGTGATTTCGTAGACCGTCATCACTTTAATATGCATTCCCCTGAATCCGGATATGCAAAAGTTGTTACTGCACAACTCCGGAAGCCACACGGCAAAACGATACTGCGAGGTTGCGTTTTAACAAAAACCGATGGCGAAGTCGTTACGACTCACATCTCAACGTCTTTACCCGAGTGGCAGGAAGTGCTTGATGAAGAATTCGGTCTGACTTTCGAAAACGTTCCTGAGATATCGCTAAAAAAACTGTGGGTTAAAGTACAGAAGATCCATGAAGAATGGGTCCAGACTCGCGAAAGTACGTAAAACAGCAAGTTGTTGACGACCGGCCCGATACATACGTTGATGTTATCGGCCGGAGCAGTATCATTGAGCGGAGTACCAACAATCGTATACTGGATTTGCTCATTATTCGGCAGCGAGCGAAATCTTATTAATATTGCAACTGCACTAATCGCACTTTCCCCTACATAAATCCATGCTTAATGTCCGCTGCTGGCACTCAGCGGACAATTTTTGGGATCAGAAGGCACGGTCGGTTTTGAACTATGTTTAACACCAGTCAGAATAATAAGATGGTTGAGGTTATTAGGGCCTGAACGGTGGCGGCCTCATTCCGGGAGCATTAGATAACCAGAACCTCACTCAGAAGTGTGCCAACATTGCGTGGGTAAGAACAATATCCGGAGAATAAAGTGTTCGGAAAATTTTTTTTAAATTACATGCCTGGTTTACAAAATTTATTAGCCTACGATAAAAGCTGGCTAAAACATGATGTTAAAGCCGGGTTATCTGTTGCGGCTGTCGCACTACCCGTTGCTATTGCTTACGCTGAGTTGGCGGGTGTTGGGGCAATCGTAGGGCTGTATTCCTGCGTTTTACCGATGATCGCTTATGCACTGTTTGGTTCTTCACGTCAGCTTATTGTTGGCCCTGATGCTACAACCTGCGCGGTGATTGCGGCCGTCGTGTTTCCCCTCTCTGCAGGTAATCCCGAACTGCACTGGCAACTGACGATCATCATGACATTGATGATGGGCGGATGGTGCCTGCTTGCCAGTAAATTTCGCCTGGGCGCACTTGCCGATCTGCTTTCTCATCCCATTCTTACTGGTTTGCTTAATGGCGTAGCCGTGACGATTATTGTCGGGCAATTAGGTAAGGTTTTAGGGATCACACTTGATGAGGCGCAGGTTATTGAAAAAATAATTGCCTTGCCAGGCCGAATCGCAGACAGCCATTTATTAACCTTAGGACTATCACTTTTAACGTTAGTTATTTTAATGGTTATCAAAACGTATCGCAGCCACTGGCCAGCACCGTTGATTGCCATTGTGATAACAACGGCGCTGGTATGGGGAACATCAGCACAAAATCATGGGATTACCACTATTGGAGGCGACGGTTTTCAGCCTGGTTTACCCGTCGTTAACTGGGCGGCGTTCCAGCCAGGTCTGATGCGTGATTTAGTGATCCCGGCGCTGAACCTGGCTTTGGTCAGTTTTGTCAGTCTTATGCTGACCGCCCGTAGTTTCGCCGCGAAAAATGGCTATGACATTAATGCTGATGCTGAGTTTAGAGCTCTGGGTATTGCGAATCTCATGTCTGGATTATCTCAGGGGTTTGCTATCAGTGGAGCCGATTCCCGAACCGCTGTTAATGATTCAACTGGGGGGAAAAGTCAGCTGGTTTCCGTGGTCGCAGCCTTACTCATCGGTATCATAGTCGTATTTTTTACTCAGCCATTACAGTTTATTCCGGTTTCTGCATTAGGTATTGTTCTAATGTATGCCTCGTGGTCATTGATTGATTTACGTGGGCTATGGAACCTGAGGCGAAGAAATAAACAGGCATTTCGTTTGGCCTTCTTCACCTTTGGCTGTGTGTTAATTATCGGTGTAATCCAGGGAATCGGGCTTGCCGTGTTGCTCGGTCTGTTACAGTTCCTGCGTACAGTCTTTCGTCCTTCTGAGCACTTACTGGGAACTGACGAAAATGGAATGATTCACTCATTAGGTAATTCAACCGATATTAAAATGGTTCCGGGCGTGTTGATGTATCGATTTAACTCCCCGTTGACCTATTTTAATGTGGCTTATTTTAAACGTCGGGTATTGAACTTAGTTGATGGTACAACATTACAACCTAAATGGGTGGTTATTGATGCCGTTGCCTGCTTCACCTATTCAGATATAAGTGTCCTGGCCACCATTAATGAGTTAAAGCGTGACCTGAAAAGTCGACAGATTACGTTAATCCTGGCGGGCCGGAAAACGGAATTAACACGCTGGTTTAAAGAAAGCCGGCCAACAATGAAGGATGATGACATGCTTCTGGCTCCAGACCTCTATTTGGCACTCCGGTTCATTCAAAGCAAAGAGAGTGCGGGTGAGGGCGAATCCGACGGTGATGTACCATCCCAGCGACACAATTCCTGAAAGGGGTCCAAATTCAGTAGACCACTTCATACGGGGCCGCTTAGGGGGCAAAGCATGCCGGGATTCGTTATCTCATTACCGCAGAAAGGTTAGGGCTATTACACACTAAGTATAATTTACTGGCAGGTGAAGCAGTGGGAAGATCGCACATCAATGGCAGAGAGAATGTTCTCTCTGCCAGCAGACGCTGCAATTAATCAACAAGAGTCACATCAAGCAAACCAGCCAAACCTTGCGGATATCAGGCTGAAAAGTCCTACAGCAGCAAAGAGATTTATCAGTACTACGGTTTTACTGGAAACATTCATTTTTGCCACCTTTCGATTTAACCCTTATGGGTATAGTACGGGTTAAAACTATCCGCAATAGTACGAAATCTGAACATTACGGAGAACGGTTGTTTTCTCGCCAGTTTTCTTAAAAAAATGAATAAAACTTGATGTGTGTCATAAAAAAGAGCATATTGCGCGCGATTTTCCCTTCTGGCCCGGATGCCCTAAATGTCTTTGTACCAAAACATGCTGGTTTTTTATGCGGTAATGGCCGCCATCGCGGCTATCATCACCTGGTTTCTATCGCGCGATAAAAAGCGTATTCGCTTTCTCAGTGCGGTATTAGTCGGGGCGACGTGGCCGATGAGCTTTCCCGTCGCACTCCTGTTTTCTCTTTTCTAATGACGTCGTCAGGCCTTTAGCAGCGCGATTAATCGCAACCTGTCAGCGTCAGTCACGTCCAGCGGATGCTGATAGCCGACGTTTTCATTGGCGCGGGTGTACAGGGCAACCAACCAGTCATACACGTATCGGCTGGCACCATGCCGAGGTTGCTCGTCCAGTTTTGCCAGTCGACGCATCGGTTGTTGCGGCGGGGCGCTAAAGATAGCGGCACCTTTTAGGATCCTGCTGGCAGGGCGCTGTTCCTCGGCAACGCGAGCAAACCCAAGCCAGGTAATAAAATCACCGATATCCGCGTGCAGCTGCGCTGCGCAGACGTTCTCGCGCTGCATAATAGCGTGCAGGCGTTGCGGCATCTCCAGCCGGTAACTGGTGGTCACCAGGATGTCAGCAACCTGCCTTAAAGTTTCCGGCTCCAGGTGCAGGCGACGCGCGTTATTCTCATTACGACACCACTGGCGCACATGGTTGATCCACATTTTATGCGCCAGGTATCCGGTCTCTTCACTCTCTTGCGGGTGAGACGTATCTCGCGCGTCAGCAAACAGGTCGATCGTATCATTAAATAAGCCGCTAACCTGCTCCTCACGCGGTTGTTGAATACGTAACAACGATTCCACGCTGCGCATAGGCGGCAGTAGTCCCTCCAGCAGCTCGCCATGTTTTGCCGCCTGAGCTTGCAACTGGCGAATAAGTGATTCACTCGCCCCGGTCGTCTCGTCATCCGTGTGTAGCCAGCTCATTAACGTGGCGCGAATTCGCTGCTGGATTTGCTCGTGCAGAGAGATAAACCGAGCCTGACGCTGAGCGGGCGAAGTGGCCTGCGACAACCATTCAACCAGCCGCTGTAAACTGTGCTTATCCAGCGCCTGCAGCGTGCCCCAGTGCAGTCCGGGTTTGCCCAGTAATTGCTGAACGGCTTCATCGAGGTTCTGCTGGGTGCTAAAACGTGCATCCTGTGGGGTAATGGCCCACACCACGCCCGGTAACGCAGCATCGTGCAGCGGTTGGGTATCGTTGATCCAACCGAGTAGTGTGCGGGTGACGGTCGGCGTCTGCGAACGGGTGGATACCGCGTTGCAGATGACTAACACATCGGGTTGCAGACACTGGCGGTAATGCTCCAGCATCCAGCCTAATTTTGCTTGCCATAGCGGGTGTGGATGCGCATCCGGTGCCAGGGGGATATCCAGCAGGTCCGTGCTCTCCAGTACTGTGTCTTCTACCGTCAGTACCAGTTCGCGGGTCAACAGCGCCAGTGATTCCAGTGACAGGCTGACCGCATTAAGCAACTGATTGTCGGCAATGGGATGCACCACCACATCACTTAGCGCGTCGTTCCCGGCCAGTGCCGCCTGAGTGAGAAAGCTTTCGGCGGGCAAGCCGAAATGGTCGACCAGCAGGCTAAACGGCGCAGCTAATTCTTTGGCATGCCCGGTTTGCTGCAGCGTATGCGCCAGTGCCAGAAACTGCTGCGTGAGTTCTGGCTGTTCTCCCCACAGTAATGCCCAGGCATGTGCCCGGGTGGTGAGATCCAGTGCCGGAAGCAGCATGGCAAACTGGTGCCACAGCGCATCGTCAATTTGCTGCTGGTTTGAGGGAACACGAGAACGCCAGAAACGCGCGATGGTGGCCACGTCTTGTGCGCAGATCCCCGGCACAGGATGGCGCTGGCGCAGCGTCTGCCATTTTTCTAACCGCGTCTCAATGATCGCTTTTTCAACCTGACGGTTGTCAGGTAACGCACAGAACTGGGCGATAAACAGCTGAACCAGCTCCGCCTCGCTCATCAACCGCAGGCGCAGCGGCCATGCGCTGTCCAATGGGGTTTCGTCGCGGGTGAAGCGAATAGCCATGTTGGTTGGCGCATGGCCGGGGTTAATGTGCGTAAAGTAATCGATGCTGCGATCCGGCGTGGTGATGTTCAGTTTGCCACCCGAATCGCTGCACAATGCGCTGAGCAAATGCGCTTTCGCCGCCTGTGAGTGGCCGTACAATCCCACACAACCCGGCGCGGCGAATGTCTCATTGAGCGCGGTTTCATTGACCGCGGCTAACGTGAGCTGAGCCAGCAGGGAATCTGCTTCATCATCCAGGCGTGCCGCGCGCGTGCGCACTTCCGTTACCCATTCGATGGCGGCCTGTGCGGTGTTTAACGTCTTGCTCATTTCAGGTACACACTCCCGCTATCAATCCAGTAATGGCTGCCGCTGTGGCGGCGGTCTGCCAGCGTATTCAGTTTTAAGGTTAAGGCGTTAGCAGCAACGGGTGTGCCATCCTGCAGCCAGGCATCGCTGAGGACGAAGTATTCCGGGCCGGTCTCTTTGCTACCGCCACGTAATTGCAGACGCACATTTAATACGCCATCACCGGCGATGGTTTTCGCCAGCTCAGCAGAGTTGATACTGAGCGTATACAGCGGGGTGGCGGGCCAGCGGCTGTTCTCCAGCTGGCGGAAACCTAACGTCACATTGCCACGCAGCGGGAAATTCAGGCGCGCGTCCAGCTTTGCGCCAGGCTTGTCGAGGTCGATATCGTGATACCAGATATTCTCATCGCGCAGCGTATTAACCGTGTTATCTAACACGCCGAGATAGCGTACCGTCGAGTACGCGCCGATATCGGCGGCTTTAAAGTTAAAACGCGGCAGACGCAAATCCAGCGCCAGGCTGCACAGCATGGCGCCCACGGCGGCGGTGGACTTCGGATTGCCAATGCGCCCTTGCTGGCTAAACGGATACCACTCATGCACGCGGTAGCTGTCCATCCAAATCATACGATTAACCGGAACGGGTTGCAGATGACGAATCAGCGCCTGTACGCCTGGTAAACAGGCGGGTCTGCCGGTTACCAGTAAAATGTCACAACGATAGTGCGAGATGGCTTCACACACGGCGTGCAGCGGAGAGGTCAGGGTAAACTGCCCGGCCAGCAGGGCTTCCTGTAATGGCCTGAACTGCACTTGCAGCGGCACGCTCAGCACGTCAAAAACCGGTGAACCCGCAGGCAACGCATGATCGATGGCCTGCTGGATATAGTTCATCACGTTACGCGTTGGCGGCTGGGCCAGCAGTTCACCAAAGGTGGCATGCAGTCCCGCTACCGGGTCGTTAACATCGCTTTGCTCCCACGCTGAGAGCACCGCATGCCCGAGCGGCATAAACAGCTGTAACGCCGTTTGCTGGCGTAAAATCGCCTGGGTGTCGATGCGCCCGGAGTCGCCAAACAGCGTGGCCAGCAGGGCGGCGGCGTCGGTAACCCCCGCCTGTTGTAAGCGGGTTTGCAGGGCAGGTAGCACGCAGCGTTGGATAACATCGAGCAGCAAGTCATCCCCGGCAACCTTGAATCCTTCACGAAACAACAGATGCGGCGTGATTTTGACATTCGCCCCCACGCCATCATCTAACTGATAATGGACCACGGCCATATCCGTGGTGCCGCCGCCAATGTCGATTGATGCCACACGCAGGGCGCGACCGTTGACTTCACCCGGTTCCGGCAGGCGGTCCGGGCGGGCGAGGGCGTTGAAGAACGATTCGGTGTGCCCGTCGTAGTGTGAAATCGCTTCATTGTATAGCCAAACCAGCTGCCCACAGCTGGCTTCATCCCATTCCATCTGGATCTCAGGGACGGGGACCACGCTTTTTTCCTGCTGCTTGCGGGTGGTAAAATCGTCATCCTGCGGATGCCAGCCCATCGCTTTCCACACTAATGCAATAGCCTCAAACATGCGCAGGCGGAAGATCTCACGCTCTTGTTTTGGCATCGCCGACGGCAGGGTCAGGATCAGCGTACGCAGCTGGCGAGGTGAGGCCGGAAAACCAAGGCGCAGACGTGTCGCCACGCTGTTAATTTGCCCCAGCGCCTGCGCCAGAACTTCGCACAGCATATGAGTCATCAGCGTGCTGCGACTGTACTGCGGTGAGAATACCGGCAGCCGGTCATCCTGCGGCAGGCTAAACAGCGGTTGGCCATCATCGTTCATCAGATTCATCAGCGGGAAGGCAGTTGCCAGCGGTTCGCGCTGAGTTTTGCCATTCATCTGGCTAAAGCGCCAGTCGTGCAACACCGGTGTTTCATCCCACAGATACCGACGCGGGCTGGAGATCCCGCTGCTGCCTTCGGTGCCGACGCGCTGCATGGCCAGTTTGCGGGCTTCATCGCCGACACGAACGATCGACGGCCAGATGAAGGCATCGTCACGACCGCTCTCCACGGAAAAGTGCTGTTTCCCAAAACGCGCCTCGGAAAACTCCAGTCGGCTAGTGAACAGCGGATCGTTGAGGTATTGCGGCTCGCTTAATGAACGGACCTGTAATTCTGCCGTCTGGCGTAGCCCGTCATTGGCGTCACCGTGATCTTCAATCAATACGCCGCAGGTATGGGTATTGCCGATATCCAAGATCAGATCGACGGGAATGGCCGGGGTGCTAAGGGTGTGCGTCACCAGCTTTACTTCCGGAATGGCAAGCTGCTCGCCTAACAGGGTCAGCACATTCAGCCAGTGCGCCTGATATTCGAAATTTCGCAGCGCGAGCTGGATCTCTTGTTCGGCGCGGTTTTCTTGTTGCGTCACATAGTGCAAAAAAGACTCGCGCAGCCAGCCGTCAATCCACGTCTGGTCGAGAAAATCAGCGATTTCTTTATCGTGCCAGGCCAGCGCAAATCGCGTGCCGTTGAGCAAATCGTTTTCATTTGGCGTCAATACGGCGGGGGCATGCTCGGTTAACTGGCTGTCCAGCGCCACGGTCACACGGTGCGTGTTGCCCGCACTGTCCGGTTGTGCCAGCTTGCGCACCTGTACGCGCGCCCAGTTATCCGGGCCTTCGACAAATGTGCGCGGCGGGTTAAAGCGCAGGAACGGCAGCGGCAGCCAGACGCCGTCGAGCACGTCCAGTGAATAATGTAATGTCTGGGTGCTTTCTGGCTTGACCACTTCGGGTTGCCCGCCAGTGCTACCTGGTAACGTATAGCGGCCCGTTGTCAGGTCGAAATCCAGTCGCAGCAGCGGGCCGTTGGCCGTTTTGCGCACAAAGCGCCCGTGATGCGCGGATTCCTGCGGCGTCAGGCCAAAATCCAGAAACTGTACGCCGCTATTGGCAATGAGCGTCACGCTCTGTTTGTAATCACACAGATTCACCAACATAAAATCAGGCACCTATCTTTTTGATGGTCATGGGGATCTCCGCGTGATCGTCATAACGTGCGGTACAGGCGGCTACGTCGTTGGTTCCCGCTTTACAGGTGATTTCCGGCATCGGATAACGCGAGCCGTCCGTACAACGCGCGTTCCCACGACTTTTAATCATTAATTCACCCGACTGGTGCAGACCGGAGAAAATCTCCGCACGACATACCACATTGTCGCCGTGGACGACTCGCGCAGTGCCTTTATTGGTCTGGATCTGATAACGCAGCGAGGGCGCTTTACCGCTGACCGGATCTTTGATGTCGACCATCACGCGCCAGTTACCGTTGAGGAAGCGGGTGGTGCCGACCTTCATCTGGTTCGCGTCCATGACCAGCGCATCTTTCGGGATCGCGGCAATCACCACCGGCCCCTCGGCAGGCTTCTCTTTTTTTACCACCGGGACAACTTCCGCGCGATGCAGCGGCAGCGAAGGTGTCAGTACGGGTAACGGCTTGATGTCGACCCTCGCAACCTCAATCGGCTGCAGCGCGGGCGCAGGGCGTGTCGCCTGCTGTTTCCACAGCAGCGGTCCAACGATAGCGGCAATAATGACCGCGGCAACCGGCAGGCTCCACAGCGGCAGTTTACGCGCAGGTGTTGGCAATACGGGCGGTGGTGAGGCCTCGGGTTCATTTACGATGACCGGGGGCTGCGGTTCAGGTTCTGCGGGCTTGGGTGTTTCCACGACCTGAGTCAGTAAAGGTGCATCGGCTTCGGCAAAGGTGATTTCCGGGACGACCATATCTTCTTCAGGTTCGGCTTGCGGTGCGGGCATGACCGGAGGAACATCGGCAATCCGCAAGCAGTCGAGCACATCGTCACGCGTGTTTTCGTTCAGATTGACGAATCCCCAGAAGGTTATCACCGGTTTGCCATCAACCAGAAAAACGTGATTTTCCCCAGGAAACTGAACGGCCTTTTCCAGCAGAGATCCAAACAATTGCAGCGAGGTTTTACCCGATTGCAGGCTTTTACGACTGAGAGTCGCCGCGCTGTCCAGCGTGCTGGCCAGATAGCGTAATGCCCGAAAGCGCGCGTCTTCATCAGCGGCTTTCCAGGCGACGGCTTGTCCTTCAATCGGGGAATACCAGTCAACCCGATCGCCATTATCATTGACTTGCGGGATCGCCAGACAATCGGCCATGGCCTGCTGTTTTCGCAGACGAAGCGTTTCACGAATTTGCAATGCTGAATCAAAAACGGCCTGACCACCGCCGCCCACGGCCTGATAGTCATCCAAATTGCCGCTGCGCAAGAGAGTTTTTGCCACGTTGTTATCCCTTAGACTTCTTCACACATCTACTTTACGGCTTATAAACGCGAGCAAACGGTGGAAGAGAGGCAAAAAGGGGCGAATTTTCATGGCATAGAGCACGGGGAAAAATCTTGACGTTTTGAAAAAGACTTAAGGGAAATTATTTCACCGGTGCTGTCGAATTAATCAGCGAAAACCACCGGATAAGAATAACCTGATAGTGATTTGTTATTAGTCAGTTTTTGTCAGCTATGCTCTGATAATGAGCTGAATAATAAAATAAGAAGGCATACAACAATGATTGCAAGGAAAACGTTGCTCGCGCTGGCGCTCAGCGCGGGATTACCAACCGGTGCTGCATTTGCTGCCAATACCGACACCCTTATCTACTGCTCTGAAGCGTCTCCCGAATCCTTTAACCCGCAAATCGCCAGCTCCGGTCCGTCGTTTGTGGCCAGTTCTCAGGTGCTGTATAACCGACTGATTAACTTTGATCCGGTGAAAAATACCCCGGTGCCGTCTCTGGCTACCGACTGGACGATATCCCCGGATGGCTTGACGTATACCTTTACCCTGCGTCAGGGCGTGAAGTTCAACAGCAATAAATTCTTCAAACCGACCCGTGATTTCAACGCGGATGACGTGCTGTTCTCGGTATTACGTCAGAAAGATGCCGATCATCCGTACCATAACGTCTCGCAGGGTAACTATGAGTACTTCAACGATGTCGGGTTGGACAAGCTGATCAAAGAGGTGAAGAAGGTTGATGATTATCATGTCCAGTTTGTGCTGAACGAACCTAATGCGGCGTTTCTGGCCGACTGGGGGATGGACTTCGCGTCCATTCTCTCTGCGGAATATGCCGACCAGATGCTGAAAAAAGGTACGCCGGAAAACGTCGATACATGGCCGATTGGCACTGGACCTTACGTGCTGCAACAGTATAAGCAGGATTCACAGATCCACTATCTGGCCAACCCGAACTACTGGGATGGTGACGTTCCGACCAAACACCTGATCTTCGCCATTACGCCAAACGTGCAAACGCGACTGGCAAAACTGCAAACCAATGAATGCCAGATAATTCCCGCGCCTGCGCCGGTGCAGTTTGAGGAAATTAAGAAAAACAGCGACCTGACGCTGCATTCGGTCGATGCGCTGAACGTCGGTTATCTGGCGTTTAATACTGAGAAAAAACCGTTTGATAACGTATTGGTACGTCAGGCGCTGAACTACGCGACCGATAAAAAAGCGATCATTAACGCCGTCTTTTTAGGTTCAGGTACGGTGGCAAAATCACCGATTCCGCCGAATATGATGGGCTTCAACAACGATCTGAAAGACTACGATTTCGACCCGCAAAAAGCGAAAGAACTGCTGAAGAAAGCTGGGCTGGAGAACGGTTTTGAGGCGACGCTATGGTCGATGCCGGTTCAACGTCCGTACAACCCGAACTCCCGTCGGATCGCTGAGATGATCCAAAGTGACTGGGCGAAGGTTGGCGTGAAGGCGAAAATCGTTTCCTGGGAGTGGGGTGAGTACCTCTCCGGAATGCGTAAGGGCGAGCACGACACCGCGCTGTTTGGCTGGATGTCTGACAACGGCGATCCGGATAACTTCGCTGATGTCCTGCTGGGCTGCAACAGCATTAAAACCGGATCCAACGCCGCACGCTGGTGCGATAAAGCGTATAATGCGCTGGTGCAAAAGGCGAAACAGGTGAGCAAGCCGCAAGAACGTGCCGCGCTTTACCAGCAGTCGCAAGAGATTTTCTACCAGCAGGCACCGTGGATTGCGCTGGCAAACGGCAAAACGTTCTATGCCACACGCAGTAACGTCAGCGGATACAGCGTTAGCCTGATGGGCAGTGATTTTTCAAAAGCTAAATTAAATTAATCAGTTAAGGAGAAAGTATGTCGCACCTGGATGAGGTCAGCGCCCGCGTCGACGCCGCCATTGAAGAGAGCGTCATTACGCATATGAACGAACTGCTGATTGCGCTCAGCGATGATGCAGAACTGAGCCGGGAAGATCGCTACACCCAGCAACAGCGTCTGCGCACGGCGATTGCGCATCATGGTCGTCAGTATAAAGAGGATATGGAAGCCCGCCGCGAGCAGCTCACCAAAGGTGGCACTATTCTCTGATATTTCCTTGCCGGATGGCGGTGCTCACACCTTATCCGGCCTACAGGCATATTCCGTTGGCCTGATAAGCAAAGCGCCATCAGGCAGTTAAAACGCGCGTCTGGCCACCAGCCAGGCGCCGATTACCAGCAACACCGCGCCACAAACTGGCCCCACCAGCGCACGCAGCGGTACGCCGTTGCTTCGCAAGATATCCAGTAGCAGACCGCCAATCAACTGACTGGCAACCAGCACCGCAATGGTGGTGGCAGCCCCCACATTTTGATAGCCGCTAATACTGGCGAAGACAAAAAAAGAACCCAATAAACCGGGAATTAACGTCCACCAGCGTACGCTGGAAACCAGCTCACCAAACCCCGCCATACCTTGCTTAAACCACAGAATGCTGACAAACAGCACAATACCCACCAGCGAATTGAGCAGCATGGCAATCAGAATGGTTGAAGAGGTCTGAGTAATACGTACCATTAAGGTGTTCTGTACCACCAGACCAATGCCGGCGGCAATCAGAAAGGAGAGGGTTAGCGTCGAGTTCATCCGCGTGCGTCCGGATCGCGGCGATCGTCCAGTTGCAGCTGCATAAAGGTCAGATCCAGCCAGCGGCCAAACTTCGTCCCCACCTGCGGCATTTGCGCGGTTAAGACAAAACCGAGCGTGCTGTGCAGGTGCAACGATGCCTGATTCTGCGACTCAATGCCCGCGATCATCACATGCTTACCGCACCTGCGGGCCTCATCAATCAACCGGCTGAGTAATGCGCGCCCCAGGCCTTTGCCTTGATGATCCGGATGCACATACACCGAATGCTCAACGGTATGACGAAAACCATCAAAATTACGCCAGTCGCCGAAAGACGCATACCCGGTGACCACGTCATTCTCTTCACTCACCAGCACCGGATACCCCAGTATTTGCCGGGCTTCGTACCAGGATATACGGTTTTCGGCATCGACAGTTTGATCGTTCCAGATAGCCGCCGTATGCAGCACCGCGTGATTGTAGATTTCTGCAATGGCGGCGCAGTCTTCTTTACTGGCAAAGCGAATTGACATGTTGAACCTCAGGTATTGTTCACTATAGTATTACAATATGAATACTATTGAAGACAGCATAAATCAACGGATCGGTGCAAGAATTCGCATAGAACGGGAATCTCGCGGCTGGTCGCTGACGGAACTTGCCGAGCGCGCGGGCGTGTCGCGGGCCATGATCCATAAAATTGAGCGTGGCGAGAGCAGTCCAACGGCAACGCTGCTGGGGCGGCTTTCCGGGGCATTTGGCATCAGCATGTCAACGCTGATGGCGCGGGCTGAAATGCAGGAGGGCAAGCTGCTGCGCTTCGCCAACCAGCCAGTCTGGCACGATCCGCAAAGCCATTATCTGCGCCGCCACGTCTCCCCGCGCAGCGATCTGCCCATCGATCTGGTGCAGATAGAACTGCCAGCCGGGAGCGACATTCCCATGCCCGCTTCGTCCTACGTGCAGGCCAGACAGCTAATCTGGCTGCAGCAGGGGGAGTTAGTGTTTGTCGAAGGGGACACGCGCCACGAAATGAAGGCCGGTGATTGTCTGGAACTCGGCCCGCCGAATGACTGCCGATTTATTAATGAAACCGCACAACCCTGTGTTTATCTGGTTGTGCGGTTAAACGCCGTCGGCAATTAATGTGAAAGCATCGCTAGCGCGGGGCGTCTACTATTGATGGATTCATGCCAAAAGCAGAGGAGAACATCAATGAGTCAACAACTGCAACGCAATCGCCGCTGGGTACTGGCTTCACGCCCCCATGGCGCTCCGGTACTCAGTAATTTCCATCTGGAAGAGGGTGCTGTCGCCACTCCTGGGGAAGGGCAAGTTTTACTGCGCAACGTGTATCTGTCTCTCGATCCCTATATGCGCGGTCGCATGAGCGATGAGCCTTCATATTCTCCCCCGGTGGAGATTGGCGCGGTGATGGTCGGCGGTACCGTCAGCCGGGTGATGGCATCAAATCATCCTGATTATCACGTTGGTGAATGGGTTCTGAGCTACAGCGGCTGGCAGGATTTCGACATCTCCGATGGTAGCGGGTTGGTAAAATTAGGCGATAACCCTGAACATCCATCCTGGGCGTTAGGTCTGTTGGGCATGCCGGGCTTTACCGCGTATATGGGGCTGCTGGATATCGGCCAACCTAAAGCCGGAGAGACGTTGGTGGTGGCAGCAGCCACCGGGCCGGTAGGCGCAACCGTCGGGCAAATTGGCAAACTCAAAGGGTGTCGGGTAGTCGGCGTGGCCGGTGGAGCGCAAAAATGCCGTCATGCCACCGAGGTGCTCGGCTTTGATCTTTGCCTCGATCACCATGCGCCTGATTTCGCGCAACAGCTGGCGCAGGCTTGTCCGCAGGGGATCGACATCTATTATGAAAACGTTGGCGGCAAAGTCTTCGACGCGGTGCTGCCGTTACTCAACACCTCTGCGCGCATTCCGGTGTGTGGGCTGGTCAGTGGTTATAACGCCACGGCGTTACCGGCAGGTCCCGACCGTTTACCGCTGCTGATGGCCACCATACTGAAAAAGCGCATCCGGATGCAGGGCTTTATTATTGGTCAGGATTACGGTCATCGCATTCATGAGTTCCAGCAGGAGATGGGACGCTGGGTCAAAGAAGGTAAAATCCAGTACCGGGAACAGATTACGGAGGGGCTGGAGAATGCTCCGGCAGCCTTTATTGGTCTGCTGACCGGGAAAAACTTTGGCAAGGTTGTGATCCGGCTCGCTGAAGATTAATCGCGAAAATCCGCTGTGCCGCTCTGTTTGTGAGCGGCACGTTAAGCATTTATGGAGAAAATAAGAAGGTTGTTGCCAGAAAGCGAATAAACACTCCACTTTGAGATAAATAATGATTACTATTCTCATTCTTAAAAATGCAAAACCATGATTTTGCTGATTGAAGCATTGTGAAGCAGTAACAAATGAATTTATCAAAGGGAGTCGTCATGTCTTTACGTCATCTGTTTTCACCGCGTCTGCGTGGTTCTTTACTGTTAGGTTCACTGCTTGTTGCATCCTCTTTTAGTACGCAGGCTGCGGAAGAACTGCTGCGCAAAGCGGTAGGCAAAGGCGCCTACGAAATGGCGTACAGCCAACAGGAAAACGCGCTGTGGCTTGCCACCTCCCAGAGTCGTAAGCTGGATAAGGGCGGGGTGGTTTACCGTCTCGATCCAATCACGCTGGAAGTGACTCAGGCGATTCATAACGACCTGAAACCGTTTGGCGCCACCATCAACAATGCGACACAGACCCTGTGGTTTGGTAATACTGTCAACAGTGCAGTCACCGCGATGGATGCTAAAACCGGCGACGTAAAAGGCCGTCTGGTACTGGATGCGCGTAAACGTTCGGAAGATGTCCGTCCGCTGCAGCCGCGTCAGCTGGTAGCCGATGACGCCACCAACACGGTCTACATCAGCGGGATTGGTAAAGAGAGCGTGATCTGGGTGGTCGACGGTGAAACCATCAAACTGAAAACCACCATTGCTAACACCGGTAAAATGAGCACCGGTCTGGCTGTCGACAGCAAGGCTAAACGCTTGTACACCACCAATGCTGACGGTGAGTTTATTACCATCGATACCGCAGACAATAAAATTCTCAGCCGCAAAAAGCTGCTGGATGACGGCAAAGAGCATTTCTTTATCAACCTGAGCCTGGATACCGCTGGTAACCGCGCGTTTATTACCGATTCTAAAGCGGCAGAAGTGCTGGTGATTGATACCCGTGACGGCAAAGTACTGGCGAAAGTCGCCGCGCCGGAATCTCTGGCTGTGCTGTTCAACCCTGCGCGCAATGAAGCCTACGTGACGCATCGTCAGGCCGGTAAGGTCAGCGTGATTGACGCGAAAAGCTATAAAGTCGTCAAAACATTCGACACCCCGACGTTCCCGAACAGCCTGGCGCTCTCCGCTGATGGCAAAACCCTGTATGTTAGCGTGAAACAAAAATCTTCACGTGAGCAGGAAGCCACACAGCCGGATGATGTGATTCGCATCGCGCTGTAATTTACCCGGAGGGGGAAACCCCTCCTGTTATTTATCCATACCCCACGATACGCCTCGTTACACCCCATCGCTGGCCTGATAAACATCAGGGACTTACACTAGGTCCTTATCGGCTCATTGCATAACACAGGAATATCATGAAAAAGCCATTTATCTGCCTTTGCGCAGGCGTAATGCTGTTTACTCTGGCAGGTTGTTCAACGGATTACGTCATGACCACGAAAAGTGGGCAAACTATCGTCACCCAGGGCAAACCGCAGTTGGATAAAGACACCGGGATGACCAGCTATACCGATCAGGATGGCAACGCGCGGGAAATTAACAGCAATGATGTTGCGCAGTTAATCGAAGCCAACTAAGAAAGCAGGCCTGACGGGGATACGCTGTCAGGCCTGAATGCGATTACGGCGCGGTGCGCTGGATTTCCGCCACGCGTTTACGCACGCCAAACCATCCGGCAACCAGCAGAATAGCAATCAACGGTAACGACGCGATGGTGTAGGTGCCGTTCGGATAATCAAAGGCCATCAGCACCAGCACGCTTAGCAGGAACAGCAACGTTAACCACGAGGTAAACGGCGCGCCCGGGAGCTTGAAGCTGACATCTGCCGCTTTGCCGTCTTTAATGGCCTGACGCAAACGCATCTGGCACACCACGATAAATCCCCACGACGCAATAATTCCTAACGACGCGAAGTTCAGCACGATCTCAAACACCTGCGAAGGCACCAGATAGTTGAGGAAAACGCCGACCACATACACCACCAGTGTGGCGAGGATCCCAGCCCATGGGACCTGCTGACGGCTCATTTTCGCCATAAATTTGGGGGCTGAACCGCCCATCGACATCGAACGTAAAATTCGCCCGGTGCAATACAACCCCGAGTTGAGGCTGGAAAGGGCGGCGGTCAGCACCACAATGTTCATGATACTGCCGATATACGGCACGCCGAGTTTCGAGAAGAAGGTCACAAACGGACTTTGGCCCGCTTGATAGGCGTTCCATGGCAGCAGCAGCACCAGCAGTACGACTGAGCCAACGTAGAAAAGGCCAATGCGCCAAATCACGCTGTTGATCGCTTTTGGCACCATGGTTTGCGGATCTTTGCATTCTCCGGCGGCCGTACCCACCAGTTCAATAGAGGCAAAAGCAAAGACCACACCTTGTACCAGCACCAGCGCGGGTAACAGACCGTGCGGGAAGAAGCCGCCGTTATCGGTGATCAGATGAAACCCGGTGGTGTTACCGTCCAGCGGTTGTCCGGTACCTAAAAAGACCGTACCAACCACCAGAAAAATCACGATTGCCAGCACTTTGACCAGCGCAAACCAGAACTCCATCTCGGCGAACCATTTCACGCCAATCATGTTCATGGTACCTACAATCGCCAGCGCACCAAGGGCAAATACCCACTGTGGCACATCGCCAAACGCCCCCCAGTAGTGCATGTACAGCGCGACAGCGGTGATATCGACGATCCCGGTCATCGCCCAGTTGATGAAGTACATCCAGCCAGCCACATAGGCCGCTTTCTCTCCCAGGAACTCACGGGCGTAGGAGACAAAACTGCCGCTGGAAGGGCGGTGCAGAACCAGTTCTCCGAGCGCACGAAGAATAAAGAATGAAAAAATACCGCATACCAGATACACCAGCGCTAAAGCGGGTCCAGCCATTTGTAAACGTGCCCCGGCCCCTAAAAACAACCCGGTACCAATCGCGCCGCCGATGGCGATCATCTGTACCTGTCGGTTGCCCATCGCTTTGTGATACCCCTCTTCGTGAGCATTCAGCCAGCGTCGTTTCGCCGCATGTTGTTCTGCGGCTTGCGTGTTGTGTGTGTTCATTGCGTTTCCTGTTGGCCTGACAAATTAACAAAATCCTTTTTGCCGCCCATGTAGCGGCGAAAACAGCGTTACCCTTCATTGTGTTAGAGGGGAAAACTGTCGGCCGAGCATCCTACAGTCAATTAATCAGTGACGCAAAGCCTGCATTATGCCGATACGCCAAAGACCTGAACGGCCTGCTGCAGTCGTGAGGAGCGCTGAGTTAAATCGGCGGTGGCATCAGTGACGCGTTCCACCATCTCGGCGTTAGTGTGGGTCATGGTGCCGACGCGTGAAATCGAGTCATTGATCAGATCCAGCGCCTGGGTTTGTTCCCGCGTCGCGAGGCTGATGTCTTTAATCATCATCGACATCTGCAATACGTCACCGATCATGCCCGTGAGATGCGTTTCCGTCTGCTCCACCATTTTTACGCCGGAGTTGACGTTCGCGACGTTCTTCTCAATTAGCTGCTTGATCTCTTTGGCGGCTGAGGCTGAGTGCTGCGCCAGGTTGCGCACTTCCGCTGCCACAACGGCAAAACCACGACCGGACTCCCCGGCGCGTGCGGCCTCGACGGCAGCATTCAGCGCCAGAATATTGGTCTGAAAGGCAATACTGTCGATAACACCGATGATGTCGACGATCTGACTGTTATCACGCGAGATAGCCTGCATCATGCCGATGGTCTGTTTCATGATATCGCCGCCTTCCGTCGCGTTGACGCTGGTTTTATCGGCCATGGTCATCGTTTGTGCGGCGGTATCGGCGGTTTGTTGCACCGCGCTGCCAATTTCTTCAATGGCGGCAGCGGTTTGCTGCAGGTCAGCGGAGGTTTCTTCGGAACGTGTATGCAGTGCAACGCCTTCTTTTGATACCCGTTGACTGATTTCGCGGATCCCGGCGATTTGTGTACTGACATCATCCACCAGAGAATTTAGATTCAGCCCGGATTGATTAACCAGTCGCATCAGCATCCCGATTTCGTCTACGCGATTTAAATGACAGTTATCGGGTTTACGGCCGGAGACAACCTTTTTCATTTGACTGAGCAGCGTATTAACTGGCTGACAAATTTGGCACTTAAGGTAAATACCAAATAGCAGAAATAGCACGATCATTCCGCCAGCCTGAATAAATGAATTCACCGGTGCGAGTGTTAATAATACGCAGAGCAGGGCTACTACCCCTAAAGCGTAATTGACTCGCTGACTTATGCTTAACCATTTAAACGCAGAGGTCCATGCCAGTATGCCACGACGAATAATAATGCCTTTAAACAGTCGGAAACCTTTAAATTGCTGGCTATTTATTTTTTCATACAGCTGCTCACTCTGGGCTATTTCTTCCCGTGATGGAACGGTACGCACAGAGATGTAGCCGGTTAATTTTTCACGGTGCCAGACGGGGGTGACGTTGGCGCGAACCCAGTAATGGTCACCATTTTCCCGGCGATTTTTCACCATCCCGGTCCAGCTGTCACCCTGCTGGAGAGTGTGCCACATGTCGGCGAAGGCGGCAGAGGGCATATCGGGATGGCGAATAATATTGTGGGGTTCGCCCATGAGCTGGGTTTCATTAAAGCCGCTGGCTTCAATAAAAGCCGTGTTGGCATAGGTAATGTGGCTTTCTTTATCCGTCGTCGACAGCAGCGTCGCTTTCGCGTTAAGTGTGTGCTCAACTTGTGTAACGGGCATGTTACTTTTCATGGCGGTCCCTGGTGGTATGTTCAAGTCATACAAAAACCCCCGGAATAATACCAGGGGATATTAAAAAGCTGTTTTAAACCATTTTTAATAAGAAACGCTGCATTCTCTACTAATCATTAGCCTGACGAAAGTATTTCAAATAAAAATTTTGTTGTATGCAGATTGTTAATGGTCATAAATATGAAACAATAAATACAAGTGTATAACATAAAGAGATTCTTCAGCTGACTTAAATTAAATTCAGCATAAATATAGTGCGCAAAAATAAAACTACCGCAAAATGATATTGTTGGGTTTCTGGCATAAACAGTAACCCTATTATATTTTGTAGGGTATGTTTTTTCTGCTTCTTATACCTGCCCAGGAGAGACCTTACCCGTAGTAGAAGTAAGGTTGGTTAGCGATTTTTTAGCTGAGTAAATGTGAATTAAATGTTTCTGAATGATTGTTTGATAATTTAATAATGACGACATGTTAACAATCGTGAGCCTGTAACATGTCATATTGCCTGAGTATTCTCGATAAAAGCCCCATAGGGGAAACCGAAACTGCCGCCATTGCGCTTGCCCGTACGCTACAGCTGGCACAGCTGGCAGAGGCGTGGGGATACCACCGCTTTTGGATAGCGGAGCATCACAATACGCCGCAGCTAGCCAGTCCGTCACCGGAGCTGGTGATCGCCTGGATCCTTGGCCAAACACAACGTATCCGCGTTGGCTCTGGTGGCGTTATGCTGCAACATTACAGCCCGTATAAAGTAGCGGAAAACTTCAATTTACTGGCATCACTGGCCCCAGGGCGCGTTGATCTCGGCGTGGGGAAAGCCCCAGGCGGTCTACCGCTGTCAACGCAGGCGCTCCAGCAGGGGCTACATCAGAGTGAAAAGGGCAGCTTTGCCGAGCAGCTTTCGCAGCTCGATGCCTGGCTGGCATTGACCGGGACGGAAACCGGGCACGCGGTATTTCCGACGCCGATCCCGCCCTCTCCGCCGCAAAGATTCGTGTTGGGGGCCAGCGTGCCAAGCGCACAGTTGGCGGCCGAGTCTGACTGGAATTTCATCTTTGCCGCGCACCTGAACGGTGATCCGGCGCTGCTACGCGATGTTCTGACTTACTGGCAAGCCAGCAGTGTGCGCCCGACGATTGTCGCCGTGCAGGTGATTGTGGCGAACAATCCGGAGACTGCCGCGCAATTGGCGGAGAACGTACAAATATGGGGCGTTGAGCTGGAAGATGGTCAACGCGTGACGGTGGCCAGTGAAGAGCAGGCATTGGCATTCGCCGCACAGGCGGGCAGCGTGCCACGAAAAATTGCCCGTCGAGCGCAGGCGTTGTTGCACGGAACGGCCGAAGATGTGGCCGCAAAGCTGAACAGCCTGCACGCGCAGTACGGAATTGATGAATTTATTATCGATACCCCGCTAGCAGAAGGTCATGCGCGTCTGACATCGCTGCATTTGTTGGCGCAGGCCCATTCCGCTGTGGAGGTCGTCTGATGTCATTGGCCTCGACGCTTATTGGCTGGCGCCGTGAACTGCACCAGTATCCGGAGCTGTCCTTACAGGAGGTGGCGACTACAGCGCGTATTCGCGACTGGTTGCGTGCTGCCGACGTCAACATTTTGCCCTTTGAACTGAGCACCGGTCTGGTGGCTGAGGTTGGGCGAGGAGACGATGTTATCGCCCTGCGGGCCGATATCGACGCCTTACCGATAGAAGAGAATGCCGATGTGGCGTTTCGCTCCGTAACGCCGGGGGTCATGCACGCCTGCGGACACGACGTGCATACCAGCGTCATGCTCGGTGCTGCGCTGTTGTTGAAACAGCAAGAAAGCGCATTACCGGGGCGGGTTCGTATCCTGTTTCAGCCTGCGGAAGAAAACTTTGGTGGCGCGAAAGCGTTAATCCGCGCCGGGGCGCTACAAAACGTAGCGGCGATTTTCGGTATGCACAACGAGCCTGGGTTACCGGTGGGTGAGTTTGCCACGCGTGGCGGCGCATTTTATGCCAACGTCGATCGTGTCGTGCTGCGTATCCATGGCAAAGGCGCACATGCCGCTCGGCCACATGAAGGCAAAGATGCCATTCTGCTTGCCAGCCAACTGGTGACGGTGTTGCAAGGCGTGGCCAGCCGGGAGGTTAACACGCTGGATTCGGTGGTGCTGAGCGTGACCCGTATTCAGGGCGGCAACACGTGGAACGTGCTGCCAGAATTCGTTGAGCTGGAAGGGACGCTCAGAACCCATCGCACAGTCGTTCAGCAGCAGGTCAAATCACGGGTGAATGACATCGCCGCCGGATTTGCCCACGCCTTTGGCGCACAAATTGATGTTATCTGGCACGCGGGCCCCACGGCGCTGGTCAACGATTCGCGCTGGGCAGAGATTGCCACCGAGGTGGCAAAAAACTCCGGGTACACGACGCACTATGCCGATCTGCATATGGGTGGAGAGGATTTTGCCGTCTATCTGCAAAATACGCCCGGGGCATTTGTCAGTATTGGCAGCGCCAGCGAATACGGATTACACCATCCGGGTTTTAATCCGGACGAACGATTAATTGAACCCGCCGCGCAGTACTTTACGCATTTAGCGAAAACGGCATTCATACACCTTTAATTTTACCTGTTGGGTAGGGGGTACTATGGCTAAAAAAAGGCAATTACGGTTGGGCACTATTCTGCATGGTGCCTCCGGGAATATGTCAGCATGGCGTCATCCGGCAGCACTTGCCGATGCCAGTATTAATTTTGAGTTTGTCAAAGACACTGCATTAATTGCCGAGAAAGGCAAACTGGATTTTATTTTTGTTGCCGATGGTTTGTATATCAATGAGAAATCCATCCCACATTTTTTAAATCGCTTTGAACCGCTAACGGTATTGTCGGCACTGGCGAGCATCACCAACAATCTGGGACTGGTGGGCACGGTTTCAACCTCATACAGCGAACCGTTTACCACCGCGAGACAGTTTGCCAGCCTCGATCATCTCAGCCAGGGGCGCGCTGGATGGAATGTGGTGACATCGCCCCTGGAAGGTTCAGCAAAGAACTATTCTCGCGCGCAGCACCCGGAACATGCTCAACGCTACCGTATTGCCGATGAATATTTGCAGGTGGTCAAAGGGTTGTGGGATTCGTGGGAAGAGGATGCGTTTACCCGCAATAAAACGAGTGGTGAATTTTTTAATCCGCAGAAACTGCATACGCTCAATCATCATGGCGATTATTTCCAGGTTTCCGGTCCTTTAAATATTGCCCGTACACCGCAGGGCCGGCCGATTATATTTCAGGCTGGCGCTTCTGAAGATGGCAAGAAATTAGCAGCAACACACGCTGACGCCATTTTCACCCATCAGGAATCACTGGCAGAGGCCAAAGCTTTTTATCAGGATGTGAAAAGCCAGTTGGAAATAGCGGGGCGGGGTGACGATGACCTGCATATTTTCCAGGGCGTCAGCGTCATTGTGGGTGACAGCGAGCAGGATGCTGAACAGCAATATCAAACCACCGCAGCGCTGGTTTCCATTAACGACGCGCTGAATTACCTCGGCCGCTATTTTGAACATCACGATTTCGCGCAATATTCCCTTGATGCGCCGTTCCCGGATCTTGGCGATCTCGGGCAAAACAGTTTTCGCAGTACTACCGATGAAATCAAGCGTAATGCACGTGAGCGCGGGTTAACCCTGCGCCAGGCTGCGCTGGAAGCGGCCAGCCCACGCCCCCGCTTTAGCGGTACGCCGGAACAGGTGGCTGACGGCCTGCAGCAGTGGTTCGATGAGAGAGCCGCCGACGGATTTATCATTCAGGGCGGCACGCCGGACACCTTCCCACGCTTTGTTGAACAGGTGATCCCGTTACTTCAGGCGCGCGGTCTGTTCCGTCTTGACTACCCCGGCACGACTTTGCGTGCCAGCCTTGGCTTAGCGACACCTGCCAATCAATTCACACAATAAGAGACAAATACGATGCAGAAAAAATCATTACTTTTGGCGCTGTCCCTGGCTTTCAGCGCTTCCGTCTGGGCAAACGATGTCACCATCAACGGCACGGGCGTAAGCCTGGAGGCTAATAAAACGCCGATTAACACGGTGAAAAACGCGCAGGCGATCGCGCAGTTGCCCGCCAGGCTGCAGCTGGCCGTACCGGGTAAATTCACGGTGGCGATTGCCGGACTGAGCCAGCCGCCGCTGACGGTGTTTGCAGATGACAATAAAACGCTGATCGGCAGCGAGGCGGATATCGCCCGTCTGGTGGCCGACAGTCTGGGGCTGGAGCTGAACGTGGTGCCAACGTCATGGGAAGACTGGCCGTTGGGCGTAGCTTCCGGCAAATATGATGCTGCGATCAGCAATATTACCGTCACCAAAGCGCGCAAAGAAAAGTTCGACTTCGCCACGTATCGTAAAGATTCACTCGGTTTTTACGTCAAAACCGGCAGTAAGTTGACCAAAATTGAACAGGCAAAAGATATCGCCGGGCTGCGCATTATTGTCGGCTCCGGGACCAACCAGGAAGCCATTCTTCTGGCATGGAATGAAGAGAACCTGAAGAAAGGGTTACCGGCGTTTACGCCAGTCTATACCAAGGATGATGCCGCCCAGACGCTGGCGCTACAGTCAGGCCGCGCCGATGCCTATTTTGGCCCTAACGTTATCGGCGCGTGGAAAGCAGCGCTCAATGGAAAAACGCAACTCGTGGGTAGCATCGACGGTGGCTGGCCAAAGGCCGCGCATATCGCCGTAACGCTGAAAAAAGACAGCGGGTTGGTGCAGCCGGTGCAAACCGCGCTTAACGGTGTGATCGCCAACGGTGACTACGACAAAGTCTTGAATCGCTGGGGAGAGGGGGTGGAACGCATTCCACAATCTGAAATCAACCCGGCCGGTTTAGGCGACTAAGGAGGTAACGTGAGCGATCAATTCCGCGTGGTCTCGCCGGAGGCGGCAGAACTGCAGCCGATTCTGAACGGTCTGTTTGCTGAATATGCCGCGCGCTATGGCGATTATTTTTCCCGTGATGCTGAAGTTGAATTGACTGAATGGTATCTGGCGCCGCAGGGGATCTTTGTGGTGCTGGAGCGCGACGGCGAGATTATCGCCACCGGGGCCTACAAACCTTACGACAAAGACACGGCTGAGATTAAACGCATCTGGACCCAAAGCACCCTGCGTAAGCAGGGGCTGGCGGCGCGCGTGGTACAGGAACTGGAACGACGGGCGCTACTGGCGGGCTACAGCCGTATCTACCTGACGACAGGGTTTCGCCAACCGGAGGCCGTTCAGCTCTATTTGCGTCAGGGGTACGATCCACAATTTGATATTGCACGTAACCCGGAAGAGTACAGCCTGCCGCCGTTTGACGGTCGGCTGCGCTTTACCAAACTGTTGACCATCGCAGGTCAGGCAAAAATTGCCTGAGGAGAAAAAATGAAAACGACGGAAACCATCAAAGTCGTCCCGGCACGCTATCCGATGCGCACGGCAGGTGCGATAGTCGCGCTGTTTGTGCTGGCGGTGATTATCCAGTCGGTGGCGTTTAATCCGCGTTGGGAGTGGGGCGTGTTTGCCCGCTGGTTCTTCGACCCGGTGATTTTGTCCGGTCTGGGGCAAACGTTGCTGCTGACCCTTATCGGCACACTGTTGAGTGTGGTGTTCGGTGGATTGCTGGCACTGGCACGTCTCTCATCATCGTGGCTGCTGAATAGCCTGGCCTGGGGATACATCTGGCTGTTTCGCTCGCTGCCGCTGATCGTGGTGCTGATAATCTTATACAACTTCTCGTATCTGTACGACACGCTGACGATTGGCATTCCTTTCACCCACGTTCAGTGGGGCAGCTTCGCGACCATCAATGTACTGGGTCAGTTTTCTACCGCGGTAGTGGGTTTGACGCTGGTGCAAAGCGCCTATACCGCCGAGATTATTCGTGGCGGATTTCTCGGTGTCGATCACGGCCAGTATGAGGCTGCGGCAGCGCTGGGTTTACCTGCCTGGCGACGCACGCTGCGCATTATCCTGCCGCAGGCGCTGCGCACCATTTTGCCTGCCGGCTTCAATGAGATTATTAGCCTGGCGAAAGGGACGGCGATGGTTTACGTGCTGGCGATGCCGGAGCTGTTTTACACCATCCAGATGATCTACAACCGTACCCAGGAGGTGATCCCGTTGCTGATGGTTGGGGCGGTGTGGTATCTGGCGATCACCAGCGTTCTGTCGCTGATTCAACACCTGGTTGAACGCGCGCTGGCCCGCAGCGAACGGCGCTCAGCCATCAATACCACCCGCGTCAGCCGCGCAGTTAAAGGTCGCCGTCAACTTACGCCTCAGGAGGTCGTCCATGTCCCACTCGCCTGAAGGCCATATTTCCATTACTGGCGTCAGCAAGTCCTTCGGCCGCCATAAAGCGCTGGATGACGTGTCGCTGGAGATCCCGCCTGGTACGGTAACGGTTATTCTCGGGCCATCGGGTTCGGGAAAATCCACGTTACTGCGGGCAATCAACCATCTGGAGCGCGTCGATGAAGGCTTCATTCAGATCGACGGCGACTATATAGGTTATCGCCGACAGGGAGACAAACTGTATGAACTGAAAGAGGCGGATATTCTGCGCCAGCGCATTAATGTGGGCTATGTGTTTCAGAACTTTAATCTCTTCCCGCACTTAACGGTACTGGAGAACCTGATTGAAGCGCCAGTGTCTCACGGACTCGCGTCACGGAAATCCGCTACCGAGCGGGCATTAACCCTGCTGGATGCGGTAGGCTTGCGGCATAAAGCCGATGCCTGGTCACGCCACTTATCTGGCGGGCAGCAGCAGCGTATCGCCATCGCTCGTGCGCTGGCGTTGAACCCGCGTGTGATGCTGTTTGATGAACCGACATCCGCGCTTGATCCTGAACTGGTGGGCGAAGTGCTGGATGTCATTAAAGGCCTGGCAAAGTCCGGTACCACGTTAGTGGTGGTGACGCACGAGATTGGTTTTGCCCGGGAGGTGGCGGATCAGGTGGTGTTTATGGTCGATGGTAAAATCGTCGAGCAGGGTAGCAGCGAGCAGGTACTGAATCATCCGCGTCATCCGCGCACGCAGCAGTTTTTGTCGAAGGTGCTGTGAACCGGGGCGCGCTATGCGCCGCGGGAAAATGGCTAACCTCGATGCAGCGAGCGCTGAGCAAATCGTAGCCGTAAAAAAACGCTGTTCCGCAGGAGTGCAAGTCCCGGAACAGCGGGCGAAATATCGCCATACGGTTAAATCACGCGACGGACGGCGTCAGGGTAATACGATCCAACGGTCCGACGACAAACAGATACGAACACAGCCCAATCAGCCCCATCGAGCCGACGTATAAAATGGCGTAATCAAACGACTGGGTATTGGCAAGGATGACGCCGATAACCAGTGGGGTGATGATACTGGCCATGTTGCCGCACATATTGAACACACCTCCGGCAATGCCCAACACTTCTTTTGGTGAGGTATCGCTGAGTACGCACCAGCCCAGATTGCCAAAACCTTTGGCGAAAAATGCCAGGCTCATGGCGGCAATCACCACAAATTCTGAAGAGGTGTAGTTGGCGATAACAATCACGCAGGAAAGCAGCATCCCGCAGATGACCGGCAGCTTGCGGGCAACCGTCAGGCTGTAACCGCGTTTCAATAACCAGTCAGAGAATACGCCACCTAACAATCCACCGATAAAACCGGCAATCGCAGGAATACTGGCGACAAACCCGACCTTGAGAATCGACATTCCCTTAGCCTGGTACAGATAAGTCGGAAACCAGGTCAGGAAGAACCAGGTAATGGATGTGACACAGAACTGCCCGATATAAACACCGATCATCATCCTGTTGACGCAAACGCTTTTAATCTGCGCAAAGGTGATTTTTTGTGGTTCTTTCTTATTTCCCAATGATGGTTCGCCACCGCCATTACGAATATAATCAAGTTCCTGCTGGTTAACTTTCGGGTGATGCATCGGATCTCTGATCTTAACCAGCCAGAATATACCCAGAATAACGCCAATTGCCCCGATATAATAAAAGACAAAATGCCAGCTCAAATTATGCAATATGATGGTCATCAGCGGCGTAATAATGCCTAGCGAGATATATTGCGCTGCCTGATAAACTGAGGTGACAAACCCGCGCTCGTTATTAGGAAACCACTGTACACTCAGGCGACTGTTGGCGGGGAAGGCGGGGGCTTCGATAGCGCCCATCATCAGACGTAAGATAATCAATACGATCAGCGGACTGGCGTACAGATAAATGGTGCCCTGAAACATGGTCACCAGCGACCAGCCGATCAGCGCGCAGCCGTACACCAGGCGAGAGCCGTAGCGGTCCAGTAACCAGCCGCCTGGCAATTGCATAATGACGTATGAAATACCAAATGCAGAAAAGGCCAGCCCCATTGCTTCAGGGTCAAAACCCAACTCTTTACTCATAATCGGTGCGACAACGGATAACGTTGCACGATCGGCATAATTAAATACGGTGGCCAGAAACAGAAATATCAAAATACTGTAACGCACTTTAGTGCGCTTTATTATTGTGTTCATCACCCACTCCTGTTATTAGGTTTGAGAGCGTTTCTGTAGGGAAAGAGGGCGGGTATTATTCCCCGCCAGATACGTTAAGGGCGCTTGCCAAATTCACAGCTTAACTGCGTCCAGCGGCGTGCCTGTTCGCTAATACTGAATCCCAGACCATGGCGATCTGAAACCCACATCCGACCATCGCGCAGTTCCAGTTGTTCATTGAATAACGGGTTCAGCCATTCAAAATGCTCCAGCCACGGTTCAAGTGGGTAAGCGGCGGACAGATGCAGGTGCACTTCCATGGCAAAGTGTGGAGCCAGCTTGCGCCCGTGTTTTGCCGCCAGGTCCATAATTTTAAGGAATGGAGAAATACCGCCCACGCGTGGGGCGTCGGGCTGCACAAAATCACTGGCGTTGCCGAGGATCAACTGCTCGTGCTCGCGGAAACTGGTCAGCATTTCGCCGGTGGCAATCGGTGTATCAAGCGCAGCAGCCAGTTGAGCGTGGCCTTCAATGTCATAGGCATCCAGCGGCTCTTCAATCCAGATCAGATTGAACTGTTCCATTTTGCGTCCCATGCGAATGGCGGTTTCCCGATCCCACTGCTGATTGGCGTCAACCATCAGCGGGAAGTCATCGCCCAGCGCTTCACGCACCGCGGTTAAGCGACGAATATCTTCGGCGCAGTTTGGCTGACCGACTTTCAGTTTGATGCCGCCAATGCCGTTTTCGCGGGAGATAACCACGTTTTTCAGCACCTGATCCAGCGGCGTATGCAGGAATCCTCCGGAGGTGTTATAGCACTGAACGGAGTCGCGATGTGCGCCCAGCAGTTTTGCCAGCGGCAGGCCCGCGCGCTTGGCCTTCATATCCCACAGGGCGATGTCGAGAGGGGAGATGGCCTGGACCGCCATCCCGCTGCGGCCAACGGAAGCGCCGGCCCACAGCAATTTGGTGTAGATCTTGTCTATATCGTTCGGATCTTCGCCAAGCAGATTATCGGCGATCTCTTTGGCATGCGCATAAATACCCTGACCGCCTGCGCGCTTCGAGTAGCTAAATCCCACCCCTTCAAATCCGTCACGGCTGCGGATCTCAGCGATGATAATGGCGACTTCAGTTAACGGTTTCTGGCGACCGGTGAGCACTTTAGCATCGCTGACTGGCGTTGCCAGCGGCAGAAAGGCCAGAGACAGTTTTACCCACTCAATACGGTCGCCTGTTTCAGCCGCTGTTTTTGCGTTGGCCGTTTTGGCATAAGTTACGGCATCGGAATTCGCACTTAGTGACATCTTGTTCTCTCCTGGTGGTTACAAAATGATTGCGCTAACATTTTTAATGGTGGCGCAATCATTACGCCAGTAAATTGCTTCCGATTTGAACAATCGATCACAAATGCGGAGATAACAGGGGCTGTTTTTATAAACAGCATCACATTCCAACGCATTGTGTGAAAATGCACAAATCATTATGATGGCGCTAACATTTTACAAGGCGTTATTTCACTAAGCTGCTGTTTTCTCTGCGTTATGCACCAGGGATGCTGGCAATGGCCGAAATCATGATGAATAATGCACAAATCCATCGGCGATTTTTACAAAGGCATCAACCGTGAAAAATTCCAGACCTCCCCGCGCACCAACGCTGGAAGATGTTGCCCGCACCGCGGGATTATCGCCAATGACCGTAAGCAGGGCGCTGAATACCCCGCAAATGGTGCGCCCGAAAACAGTAGAAAAGGTGATGCAGGCCGTTCGCGCCACCGGATATATTCCCAACGCACTGGCGGGGGGGTTGGCCTCACGTCGCAGCAAACTGATTGCGGTAGTGGTCCCACAAATTAACAACAATATGTTTGTCGATACCATTCAGTCGCTGAGCGACGAACTGGCTGAACGTGGGTATCACATCTTGCTGTGCGTGGCTGGGTATACGCAGCAAACCGAAGCCGAGCTGGTAGCGACGCTGCTTTCTCGTCGACCGGACGGCGTGGTGCTCACGGGTATCCACCACACCGTTGAGTTGAAAAAAGTGATCCTCAACGCCGCCATCCCGGTGGTGGAAATCTGGGATTTGACGCCAACCCCCATCGATATGCTGGTGGGGTTCTCGCACGAAAAAGTCGGGCAGGCGGTGGCTGACTATCTCCTTGCAAAAGGTTATCGTCGCCCGGGCCTGTTATGGACCGCCGATCGCCGCGCCGGTCAGCGTAAACACGGACTCTGTGATGTGTTGAGTCGCCATGGCATTACCACGGTGCCGCAGGTGGATGTGCCGCTTCCGGCTTCGCTGGCGTTGGGACGCAGTGGCTTGACGCAGCTTTTTGCCGAAAGCGAATTTGATGTGATTGTCTGTAGCTCGGATACCCTCGCGCAGGGGGCAATTATGGAGGCGGAAAGCCGTGGTTTGGCGGTACCACACGATTTAGCAGTGGTGGGCTTTGGCGATCTTGATTTTGCCGCTAGCAATCGCCCGGCAATTACCACCGTCAGCGTAGACCGCCGCGCCATTGGACAGCGTGCCGCCTCGCTGCTCGCCGACAGAATTGAGCACATTCCTCGTGAAGACGATATTATCGATGTCGGATTTCATCTTATCGTACGCGAGTCCGCGTAAAGACAATAATAAGGAACCTGCTATGCCGCACGTTGATATTAAATGTTTTCCCCGCGATTTGAATGACGAACAAAAATCCGCGCTGGCGGCGGAGATTACCGAGGTGATCGTTCGCCATCTGCAAAGTAAAGACAGCTCGGTGAGCGTCGCGCTCAATGAGGTTGACCCAAAAGCCTGGCAGCAGGTGTGGGATAGGGAAATCGCACCGCACATGGATACGCTGATTAAAAAACCGGGTTACAGTATGTGAGAGAAAACGGGCGGATAATCCGCCCGTTGTACGTTATGTTTAAGGGGTAACGATATTGAACCAGAACTCGAATTTATCCATGTAGCCCAGCATAGAATCAAGTTTAGCGCCGTCGCCGGTCACCTTCACATCGCCACTCTGTTCAGCCTGTTTCAGCGTCACTTCCTTAAGGATGATTTTGTTCAACGTGTCACGGTTGAGCGTGATAGTTGCGTCTGCGTCTTTGGCTTCAGAATTGGCGGTGTGGTTTAGCACGCCGTTTTCCAGCTCCAGCTTGTATTTACCGCCGTCGCTACCGAGGTCGATGTTGAATACTGATTTCGCGTCGCCCGCTTTCTGCCCGTTAATATGCACTGCCAGATAGTCAAAGAACATTTCTGGCGTCATCGCGCGTACGGTATCCGGGCTGGCGGTATTCGGGGTTGGCCCTTTGATCACGCCGTTACGCAACTCTTGTGCGCCGGTGAGGTAGAAGTTACGCCACGGTCCGGATTCAGCCTGGTAGCCTAATTGTTCCAGCGCATCGGCTTCCAGATTACGCGCAGCCTGGTTGTTCGGATCGGCAAACACCACTTTGCTCACGACCTGCGCCACCCAGCGGTAGTTACCCTGGTCATAGTCGGCTTTCGCTTTTTGCAAAATAGCATCGGCACCGCCCATATAGTCGACGAATTTCTTCGCGGCTTCTTCCGGTGGCAATTCATCAAGCGTTGCCGGGTTGCCGTCAAACCAGCCGAGATACAGCACGTAGGTGGCTTTCACATCGTGGCTAACAGAGCCATAGTAGCCCCGGTTGGCCCAGGTATGTGCCAGCGAGTCCGGCAGTTTAAAGTTCGCGGCGATCTCGTCACGGGTCAGACCTTCGTTGGCCATACGTAACGTTTGATCGTTGATGTAACGGTACAAGTCACGCTGGCTTTTCAGCAGTGTCATGACCTTGTCGTTACCCCAGGTTGGCCAGTGGTGCTGCGCCATCAGGATTTCAGCTTTGTCCCCCCAGCGCACAATCGCTTCGTTAATGTATTTGGACCACGGCAGCGGTTCACGGATTTTGGCACCGCGCAGCGAGTAGGTGTTGTGCAGGGTATGGGTGACATCTTCGGCAGATTCAATCAGCTTTTTCTCTTCGATGTACCACAGCATTTCCGACGGGGCTTCAGAGCCTGGTGCCAACATGAAATCATAGGTCAGACCGTCGATAACTTCTTTTTGCCCATCTTTCTCAATGATATTGGTGGGTGCAATCAGAGTAACCGTGCCCGCAGAGGTGGTGGTGCCGAGTCCCGCGCCGACCTGGCCTTTGGCGTCCGGTTTTAGCAGGTTGCCGTACATATAGCTGGCGCGACGGCTCATGACGTTACCGGCCATGATATTTTCCGCCACCGCGGCTTCCATAAAGCCAGCTGGCGCATAAATCTTCACCTTGCCCGCTTTCACGTCGGCTTCATCAACAACGCCGCGTACGCCGCCATAATGGTCAACGTGGCTGTGGGTGTAAATTACCGCTACAACCGGTTTGTTACCCCGGTTTTTAAAGTAAAGATCCATCCCTACTTTAGCTGTTTCAGCAGAGACCAGCGGATCAACCACGGTGATGCCTTCTTTACCTTCGATAATCGTCATGTTCGACAAATCGAGGTTACGGATCTGGTAGACGCCATCCGTTACTTCAAACAGTCCGCTGATGTTGATTAGCTGAGCCTGTCGCCACAGGCTTGGGTTAACCGAATCCGGTGATTTATCACCTTCTTTAATAAAGGCGTACTGTTGCGGGTTCCAGACCACGTTACCTTGCTCACCTTTAATCACCTCCTGAGGAATCGGGGCGATAAAGCCTTTATGGGCGTCAGTAAAGTCGGTGTTATCAGAGAAGGGCAGTTGATTGTATAGCGCATTGTTGGCCTGTTGCGTGGCGGCAGTGGCGTCTTTTGGCGCTTCAGCAGCCATAACAGGGACGGCAAACGATGTTAATAACCCAGCCAGGAGTAAACTTTGTGCGATTCTATTAAGTTGCATCGTAAATCCTCTCAGAGACTTCAGGACGTGCGGTGTCTACGGATAGCGTTTTGGTTAAATATTTGAATTAGAGCAAACTTAACTATAATTCACATGAATGAATCGGCAAGGTCACGGTGGCTGTTTTATCCAATTGTTTTTTTGGAAGTTTTAAGAAAAAGTAGAATAAAAAAACGTGGATGACAGGGGGGCTGTCATCCGTTCCGATCACTCACCTGCAGTAATGCGTTTTCCGCTGGTGATAAAGGTGCCCGCACTGAGATGATGCAGGGTGTTGAGCTTGTCATCATCGAACTGCCAGCGTCCGTCGACAAAGACGCGATCGTCCGCTGCGGCGGAAACAACCTGGCCGAACAGGGTGTCATACTTCTCTTGCGCAGATGTCGCAGGCAGCAGGCGACACTCCATCCACGCCAGGCATTTAGCCTCTATCAGCGGTAAGCCCAGCACTGGACCTTTGACGACCGGAATGCCGTAGCAGTTAAATTTATCTTCCACGCGACCAGAAACGCTTCCCACCGCGTAGGTCCAGTTAGTTGCCGCCACGCCGGGAATGACAATGCCAAACAGGCCGCTACGTTCAATGAGTTCACGCGACCAGGCGGTCTTATCCACCACAATGGCAATACGCGGCGGGTCAAACTCAACGGGCATGGACCACGCCGCCGCCATCACATTTCGCCGCTGCGTATTTTCATCACGACTGGTTATCAAGACCGTTGGACCGTGATTTAACAGTCGGCTGGCATGGTGTAATTCAACCGGACGGAAATGACTCATGGTGGATCCTCAGTTGAGTGGATACTGCGCACAATTAATATAGATATTAACGGGATTAGCGATTTTGTCGCCCGGCATACGGCGGGAGCGCACAAAATCGACGGCGGAAAATGAAAAATGCGTTATAAGTACAACATTCAACGCACAGGGATCCGGTATGACGCCTTTTTTAACCGCTTATTTTTCCCGTATTGGCTGGTCAGGTACGGCTAACGTCAACATTGACACTTTGCAGACGCTGCATTTACTGCACAACGGTGCGATTCCGTTTGAAAATCTCGATGTGCTGCTGCCGCGAGAAATGCAGCTCGACGATCAGTCGCTGGAAGAGAAACTGGTGGGCGCGCGTCGCGGCGGCTATTGCTTTGAGCAGAATGGGGTATTTGAGCGTGCGCTGCGGGAGATTGGCTTTACCGTGCGCAGTTTACTTGGGCGGGTGGTGCTGGCAAATCCGCCCAGCTTGCCGCCGCGCACGCATCGACTGTTACTGGTCGAATTGCAAGGTGAAGCGTGGATTGCCGATGTTGGTTTTGGCGGACAAACGCTAACCGCGCCGATTCGTCTGCAGGCCGACATTGAACAGCAGACACCGCACGGTGAATATCGGCTGATGCGGGAAGACGAAGACTGGATCCTGCAGTTCCGTCATCATGAGCACTGGCAATCGATGTACCACTTCGATCTGGTCACTCAGCATCAGAGCGATCATCTGATAGGTAACTTCTGGTCCGCGCATTGGCCACAGTCGCATTTTCGCCATCACCTGCTGATGTGTCGTCATCTGCCAGACGGGGGTAAGCTGACCCTGACCAACTTCCATTTTACGCACTATGAAGCGGGCCATGCGGTAGAGCAGATTAACTTACCTGACGTCGCGAGCCTGTATGCTCTGTTACAGGACCGCTTTGGTCTGGGAGTTGATGATGCCAAACACGGCTTTACCGAGGCGGAACTGGCAACGGTGATGGCGGCGTTTGATACGCATCCGGAGGCGGGTAAATAGGGTGATGATTTGCCGGATAGCGACGCGATGCGTCTTATCCGGCCTACCGACTCAATTAAAATCTATCGCCCATTCGGCATGAAACAGGATCACCGCCGCACCGGTAATCGTCACTTTTTGCGGCTGATTGTCCTGGATTGCCACCGTCACCTCGACAATGCCGTCGCGTCCCAGCGCACGGCCTTGATGCCCCTGAACATGCAAGATTTTTCCGTCATGAGCCATTAGGTTGTGGTGCACCAGCCATGCGCCCATTGGACCATTGGCATTGCCGGTGACCGGGTCCTCCACAATGCCAATCGCCGGTGAAAACATCCGACCATCAGTGGCATTTTCCCCTGGTCGAATCTGAAACGGGAAGAAGCCGTTGCAGCCAATGTGCTGGCTGATCGCGATTAATGCCGACTGGTCCGGGGACAGGGCGTCGAGGTCGACCTCCGGTTTCAACGGGATCATCACTTTCGAATGTCCGGTCGAGGCAATCTGGAGCGGCAGTCCCGGCAGTATATCGTCTTCGGTCAGATGCAGGGCGGCGATGATGGCTGCACGCGTGGGTCCCTCCAGCGGCGGCTCAAAAGTCGGCGTACCCTGTTCCAGACTGATGCGATAGCCGTTATCTTCAGCATGAATATCAACGCGGTGACGCCCGGCCAACGACGTTTGCCAGACGGTCGTATTGCCTAGTCCAAGCACGCTGGCGCGAACATAGTGTGCGGCAACGGTGGCGTGCCCACAGATAGGTACTTCGACCGTTGGCGTGAAGTATCGAATACGCACGTCACTGTCGTCGCTGGTGAGCAGAAAAGCGGTTTCAGAATGACGCAGTTCACGCGCAATCAGCTGCATCTGCGCCTCACTCAGTCCGTCAGCATGCAGCACAACGCCTGCGGAATTGCCGCGAAATGGGTGTGGAGTAAAGGCATCGACGTGGTAAACCTGTGGTTTCATTGGCGTTCTCCCTGGAGTGGAGAAGCATCATAACGTGCAAAATGCTGGATGGCGACGCCCTGCGTCTTATCCGGCCTACGGAATCTCCCTGTAGGCCGGATTTGGCAATACAACGCGAATTTATCGGCGAGAACGGACGATCTGGTTACGACGGGTGAAATATTCGACCGGCGCGCTCCACACGTGGACCAGACGGGTGAACGGGAACAGCAGGAAGATGGTCATCCCCAGAACCAGATGGACGCGGAAAATTAGCGCCACGCCATCCAGATGCGCAGACGCGCCGCCCTGGAAGGTCACCACCGACTGCGCCCAGCCCACCAGTTTCAGCATTTCACTGCCGTCCGGATGTTGTGCTGAGAACGGAATGGTGGTCAGACCGAGGATACACTGAACCAGCAGAACACACAGGATCAGAATATCAGCGGTAGAGGATGTCGCGCGAATTCGCGAATTCGTCAGACGACGAACCAGCAAACCCGCGCCGCCGACCAGCGTCAGCACGCCGCAAATCCCGCCCGCAATCATCGCCATTTGCTGCTTCACTGCGATAGGCAGGAACCAGGCGTACATCCAGTGCGGGGTTAACATGCCAAACAGATGGCCGAAGAAAATCCCCAAAATGCCGATGTGGAACAGGTTTGACCACAACACCATGCCGCGTTTGTCCAGCATCTGACTGGAGGAGGCGCGCCAGGTGTACTGGCCGTAGTCGTAGCGTAGCCAGCTGCCGAGGATAAACACTGTCCCGCACAGATACGGGTAGATGTCGTAAAAAAAGACGTTCAGGTACTGTATCATTTCGGGCCTCCCGAGCTGACGTCAACATACTGTGGCGCCACGTCCTGGCTAAAGCGCCGTTGGTAGCTTTGCAACGGTGAACTGTCACAGGCGGTGGCGTTATCCTCAATGAACTTCACCTGTTCCTCTTCCCATACAGCGTCGAGCGCCTGGCGGGTATCGTCACGGGTTTCTGCGCCGACCTGTTTCGTGACACTGTCACTTGAAAGCGGACTGCCCGCCAGCATGAGAAGGGCGTCAAACAGCTGATACCATGGGGTATCACGCTGCTTTAAGCGCCCGCCAAGCAGCGCCAGGATCGGCGCGACATTTTGCAATCCCTCTTTAGCCTCTGCCTCCGGCAGCACGCTCAAATACTCCAGATACAGCGGCAGGTGATCCGGCAGCTCACGGCAGGCGAGCTGTAACCCGACCTTTTCGTACTGTGCCAGCAGGTCAACCATCGCCTGACCGCGATCGCGTGATTCCGCATGAACATGTTCAAACAGCAGCAGCGAGGTGGCGCGCCCCCGGTCAAACACCTCGCACCATTCGGCTTGCTTATCCAGCAGCGGGGCATTTAACAATTCGCGGGTGAATTCGCTCAGCATCGGTGCATCACTGGCGACCAGCGCCAGCGCATCGTCCTTACATTCCCACAGCAATTCATCCGGATACTCCATCAACAGCCCGATAACCTTGAGGATCTGCATTATTCACCCTCCGCTTTATCGCGCACTTCGGTGATGTCGATAGCATCAATGCGGCTGCTGTTGAACAGGTTGAATTTGGTATCTGAACCGTGGCAGCCATCGCCGAAGGTAAAGCCGCAGCCGTTTTTCTCCGGGAAGGCATCACGGGCCATTTCGCGGTGGCTGGTCGGGATCACGAAGCGGTCTTCGTAGTTGGCAATCGCCAGATAGCGATACATCTCTTCGACCTGCTCCACGCTCAACCCGACTTCGTCGATAGCGCGGGTATCGGTGACACCTTCAACGGTTTGCGAGCGCATGTAGTGGCGCATCGCCATCATACGTTTCAGCGCGCGCAGCACCGGGCCGGTATCGCCCGCGCTGAGCATGTTGGCGAGGTATTGCACTGGAATACGCAGCGATTCTACCGCGGGCAGGATATTGCCATTGTGCGGCAGGCCACCGGCGTCGGCGATCGACTGAATCGGTGACAACGGCGGCACATACCAGACCATTGGTAGGGTGCGATACTCCGGATGCAGCGGCAGAGCCAGCTTCCAGTCCATTGCCATTTTGTAGACCGGCGAGCGCTGGGCGGCGTCAATCACGTTTTGCGGAATACCCTGTTTCAGCGCTTCTTCAATGACCGCTGGATCGTTCGGGTTGAGGAACACGTCGCACTGGCGCTCGTAGAGATCGGTTTCATGCTCGGTGCTGGCCGCTTCTTCAATGCGGTCAGCGTCGTACAGCAGGACGCCGAGATAGCGAATGCGCCCGACGCAGGTTTCTGAACACACCGTCGGCTGGCCGGATTCAATGCGCGGATAGCAGAAAATACATTTTTCCGACTTGCCGCTCTTCCAGTTAAAGTAGATTTTCTTATACGGGCAACCGCTGATACACAAACGCCAGCCGCGGCATTTATCCTGGTCGATCAACACAATGCCGTCTTCTTCACGCTTGTAAATGGCACCGCTCGGGCAGGTCGCCACACAGCTCGGGTTCAGGCAGTGTTCACACAGGCGCGGCAGATACATCATGAAGGTGTTTTCGAACTGGCCGTACATCTCCTTTTGCATCTTCTCGAAGTTACGGTCGCGTGCGCGCTTAGAAAACTCGCCGCCGAGCAGTTCTTCCCAGTTTGGCCCCCAGATAATCTTGTCCATCCGTTTGCCATCAATCAGCGAACGCGGACGGGCGGTGGGCTGATGTTTGCCTTCCGGTGCGCTATGCAGATGCTGGTAATCGTAGGTGAACGGCTCGTAGTAATCATCAATTTGCGGGATCACCGGGTTGGCAAAAATTTTGGTGATCACGCCCATTTTGCCGCCCAGGCGCGGTCTGATTTTACCGTTAACGTCGCGAACCCAGCCGCCTTGCCACTCTTCCTGATCTTCCCAGTTTTTGGGGTAACCAATCCCCGGTTTGGTTTCGACGTTGTTAAACCATGCGTATTCCATACCTTCACGTCCGGTCCAGACGTTTTTACAGGTGACGGAGCAGGTGTGGCAGCCGATGCACTTATCCAGATTAAGAACCATGCCTACCTGTGAGCGTATTTTCATTTTTTCGCCTCCTGTACCTGATCGCGACCTTCATCATCCAGCCAGTCAATATTTTTCATTTTTCTAATCATGATGAATTCATCGCGGTTAGAGCCGACGGTGCCGTAGTAGTTAAAGCTGTAGGACAGCTGCGCATAGCCGCCGATCATGTGCGTCGGTTTCGGACACACGCGGGTCACTGAGTTGTGAATACCACCGCGCATGCCGGTAACTTCAGAACCGGGGATATTCATGATTCGCTCCTGTGCGTGGTACATCATGGTCATTCCCGGCGGCACACGCTGGCTGACCACCGCACGGGCGGTCAACGCGCCGTTGGCATTGAAGGCTTCGATCCAGTCGTTATCCTCGATCCCCAGCTCTTTGGCGTCGGTTTCACTGATCCAGACAATCGGCCCGCCGCGCGACAGCGTCAGCATCAGCAGGTTTTCGCTGTACGTGGAGTGGATGCCCCATTTCTGGTGCGGCGTCAGGAAATTCAGCGCTTTTTCCGGGAAGCCGTTCGGTGGAACCTCACGCATTTCCGTCACGCTACGGGTATCGATTGGCGGTCGATAAGCCACCAGGCTTTCGCCAAAGGCACGCATCCACGCGTGATCCTGATACAACTGCTGGCGACCGGACAGGGTGCGCCATGGGATCAGTTCGTGTACGTTGGTATAGCCGGCGTTGTAGGAGACATGCTCGCTTTCAAGACCCGACCAGGTTGGGCTGGAGATGATTTTGCGCGGCTGTGCCTGAATATCGCGAAAACGAATCTTCTCGTCTTCTTTGTTCAGAGCCAGATGCGTGTGATCACGCCCGGTCATCGCCCCCAGGGCTTGCCAGGCTTTCACCGCCACCTGACCGTTGGTTTCCGGTGCCAGCGCGAGGATCACTTCAGACGCGTCCAACGCGGTGTCGATCAGCGGTCGGCCTTTCGCCGGGCCTTCTCGCTTGGTGTAGTTCAGCTTACCGAGGAAATCGACTTCAGCCTGGGTGTTCCACGAAATGCCTTTCCCGCCGTTACCCAGTTTATCCATTAGCGGACCGAGCGAGGTAAAGCGTTCGTAAGTGGCAGGGTAGTCGCGTTCGACAACCGTAATATTGGGCGCCGTTTTACCGGCAATGAGGTCACATTCACCCTTGCGCCAGTCCTGAATATCAAACGGCTGCGACAGCTCTGCCGGAGAGTCATGCTGGAGCGGTTGCAGCACCACATCGGTTTCCTGACCCAGATGCCCCACGCAGACCTCGGAGAATACTTTGGCAATGCCCTTGTAAATCTCCCAGTCGCTTTTGGATTCCCAGGCCGGATCAACCGCCGCTGACAGGGGGTGAATAAACGGATGCATATCCGAGGTATTCATGTCGTCTTTTTCATACCAGGTGGCGGTCGGCAACACGATATCGGAGAACAGGCAGGTGCTGGACATACGGAAATCAAGCGTGACCAGCAGGTCAAGCTTGCCTTCGATGGCCGCCGTTTGCCATTCCACCTCTTCAGGTTTAATGCCCTCGCTTTCGCCCAGCGCTTCACCCTGAATACCGCTTTCGGTACCCAGCAAATATTTGAGCATGTATTCATGCCCTTTGCCGGAGGAGCCAAGCAGGTTCGAACGCCAGACAAACAGGTTACGCGGGTGGTTACTGCCGTTGTCCGGTTGCTCACAGGCCATGCGGATATCACCGGACTTCAGCGCCTGCGCGGTGTATTCCGCTGGAGATAATCCAGCCTGTTCCGCTCGGGCTTTAACGGTTAATGGGTTCAGGTTGAGCTGTGGGGCAGAAGGCAGCCAGCCCATACGCTCGGCACGGACGTTGAAATCGATCAGATGTCCGGTAAATTTCGACGCGTCGGCCAGCGGAGAAAGCAACTCCTGGGCGGTGACTTTTTCATAGCGCCACTGGCTGGAATGGTTGTAGAAAAACGAGGTGCTGTTCATCTGACGCGGAGGGCGGTTCCAGTCCAGCGCAAAGGCCAACGGTAACCAGCCGGTCTGCGGGCGCAGTTTTTCCTGTCCGACATAGTGCGCCCAGCCGCCGCCGCTTTGACCGACACAGCCACAGAACACCAGGATGTTAATCATCCCACGGTAGTTCATGTCCATGTGGTACCAGTGGTTGACGCCTGCCCCGAGGATGATCATCGAACGACCATGGGTTTTGTGCGCGGTATCGGCAAATTCACGGGCAATTTGTTCGATATGACGGCGAGGCACGCCGGTGATTTGTTCGCCCCAGGCCGGGGTGTAGGCTTTAATCTCACTGTAATCACGGGCCGCGAGGTCATCATCGAGTCCGCGATCGAGCCCGTAGTTCGCCAGGACTAAATCGTACACGCTGACCACCGGACAACGGCGGCCATCAGCGAGGGTAAGGTGCTTAACCGGTAGTTTACGCACCAGCACCGGCTCCTGCTTCACGCTGCGAAAATGCGGATTTTCGTTACCACCAAAATAGGGGAACGCCACACCCGCCACCTCATCATGCTGGCCGAGTAACGACAGGGACAGTTCTGTTTCCGTGCCGGCAGCCAGCGACTCGAGGTTCCATTTGCCTTTTTCGCCCCAGCGAAAACCAATAGAACCATTCGGTACTACCAGTTCACCGGCGCTGTTGAAGGCCACGGTTTTCCATTCAGGGTTATTACTTTCACCCAGTCCGTCGACGAGGTCCGAGGCGCGCATCATCCGTCCTGGTACAAAGCTACCGTCTTCCCGGGCATCCAGCAGCACCAGCATCGGCATATCGGTATAACGGCGGCAATAGTTGATGAAGTAGTCGCTGGGCTTATCAAGGTGGAACTCTTTGAGGATAACGTGACCCATGGCCATCGCCAGCGCGCTGTCAGTGCCTTGCTTCGGTGCCAGCCACTGATCGCACAGCTTGGCAACTTCCGAGTAGTCCGGCGTAATGGCGATGGTCTTGGTGCCTTTATAGCGGACTTCGGTAAAGAAGTGAGCATCTGGCGTACGGGTCTGTGGAACGTTAGAACCCCAGGCAATGATATAGCTGGAGTTATACCAGTCGGCGGATTCCGGCACGTCAGTCTGCTCACCCCAGGTCATAGGCGAGGCCGGAGGCAAGTCACAGTACCAGTCATAGAAGCTCAGGCAGGTGCCGCCGAGCAGCGACAGATAGCGTGTCCCCGCTGCGTAGGAGACCATCGACATGGCAGGGATGGGGGAGAATCCGGCTACGCGATCCGGGCCGTAGGTCTTCACCGTCCAGACGTTAGCGGCGGCGATCAGTTGATTTAATTCTTTCCAGTTGGAACGGATAAATCCGCCACGTCCGCGTACCTGTTTGTAGCTCTGGCACTTTTGCGGATCGTGCATAATGGATTCCCACGCCAGTACCGGGTCGGGCTGGCGGGAAAGGGCGTCGCGCCACAGTTCGACCAGGCGTTTACGCACCAGCGGGTATTTCAGGCGGTTGGCGCTGTAAAGATACCAGGAATAGCTGGCACCGCGCGGGCATCCGCGAGGTTCATGGTTGGGCAGGTCCGGGCGGGTGCGTGGATAGTCAGTTTGCTGGGTTTCCCAGGTGACCAGGCCGTTTTTAACGTAGATTTTCCAGCTGCATGAGCCGGTACAGTTGACGCCGTGGGTCGAGCGGACAATTTTATCGAACTGCCAGCGCTGACGATAGCTGTCTTCCCAGTCCCTATTGGTGTGCATGACTTGCCCGTGCCCGTCGGCAAACGTATCGCCCTTTTGTTTAAAGTAACGAAAGCGATCCAACAGTTTACTCATGACATTTCTCCTGCTCCTAATGGACGCTGCCTACGATCTGCAGGCCAAATAGTTGTTATTTTTTTTGTGATTTGCGGCCATAGACCAGCCAGGTCACCAGCACGCAGACGATGTAAAACACTAAAAATATTTTCATGGCGCCCACTGGTGATCCAGTCAGCGCCAGCGAGGTACCGAAGGCTTTCGGAATAAAGAAACCACCCACTGCGCCAATGGCCGAGATAAAACCAAGGGCCGCTGCGGTGTCGGTTACCGCTTCGCGCTGGGCCTGTTCTTCCGTACCACCGTGCAATTTCACGCGGTAAATGGTTATTTTGCGAAAGATCACCGCAATCATCTGGAAAGTTGAGCCGCTGCCCAGACCGGCGGTCAGGAACAGTCCCATAAACACCAGGTAGAAGGCGGTGAAGTTTCCAGAACCCGAACCCGGCAAGGTGAGGAACAGCAGGCCGCTAAACAGTGCCATAAACATAAAGTTGATTAACGTCACCCGCACACCGCCAAACTTGTCCGAGATAACGCCGCCCGCTGAGCGCGCCAGTGCGCCGATAAACGGCCCAAAGAACGCCAGCTGCAGAATATTTACGTCAGGAAACTGGGTTTTGGCCAGCATGGCAAACCCGGCGGAAAAACCGATAAATGAACCGAAGGTGGCGAGATACAACAGGCTTAACAGCCACAGATGAAAACGCTTCAGTACCGGCAGCTGTGAGGCGATAGAGGCTTTGGAACTGGCGATATCGTTCATGCCGATGCCCGCTGCCAGAGTGGAGAGCAGCAGCAACGGCACCCAAATCCAGGCGGCGTTGGTCAATGACAGTAACGAACCATCAGGTTGCGGCACGCCCTGGACGCCGAGGAAGGTAAAAATAGGCAGAAAAATCACCAGTGGAGCGATCAATTGCATCACGCTGACGCCCAGATTGCCGAGACCGCCGTTAACGCCGAGTGCGCTGCCTTGCTTCGCTTTCGGGAAGAAGAAACTGATATTGCCCATGCTGGAGGCAAAGTTGGCGCCAGCAAAACCACACATCAGCGCAATAACGATAAATACGCCAAACGGAGTAGCTGTATTTTGCACCGCAAATCCGAGCCACAGGCACGGGATAACAAGAATCGCAGTGCTAAAAACCGTCCAGCGGCGGCCGCCAAATATAGGCACCATAAAGGAGTAGGGGACGCGTAATATTGCACCAGAAAGGGACGGTAATGCGGTTAATAAAAAAAGTTGATCGGTGGTGAAATTAAAACCAATTTTATTTAAGTTTACTGCTACGGCGCTAAATAGCATCCAGACACAGAACGCAAGAAGGAGACAACTGACTGATATCCAGAGGTTTCTTCGGGCAATATGCTTACCTTTATTTTCCCAAAAGGCGGCATTTTCTGGTTTCCAGTCGGTTAAAAGATAACGATTATTTTTCTCATTTGAAGGTGACATATTATCCTCACATGCGCACGTCGTTCAAGAAATAAACGCATACAGAGCCGTACTGGCCCTGATTAGAAATTATTGAAAAGCGTTAAGAATATTGAATGAAAGGATAGATAAAAAAGCGCAATAGTGCGGAGTGAGGGGAGAATTAAGCGTTGCTTATGTGTTACTAATTGTAAATATAAAAGATACATTATTAATGTATCAATAACATTAACTAAACAGCTCCAGATGAATCATTCGATCCAGATGCCGTGTAAAGGCCGGATCCGCCATTTCTGACATCCCCAGCGCATACATACCGTCGAGGCCACACACGAGACCGATCAAGCGCCAGGCGACGTCGGCGGCATCCGGTTCGGCCAAAAACTCACCTTCTTGCTGGCCGCGAAGAATGATCGCCGTTGTTTCTTCATGCCACATGCGCATGGTCAGTAGGTAGGCGCTTTTGATTTCGGGGTCTTTGTCAGCCAGGATCTGCGCTTCTCGCCAGAGTTTAATGTACGGCTCAAACCCGCCGTCATCACTGCCAAGCATAGCGTGGAGTTGCTCGCGGAAGGTCGCACCTTCGCTGACCTGTTCCGCATCAAGCAGGGTACGAATCAGACGAACAAACGCCTGAGACTTAAGCTCACCAGCTGACGTGAAATGGTGATGCAGTTGGCCGGTCGCCACTTTCGCCTCGGTTGCAATGCGTCGTACCGTCATGGCGCTAAACCCTTCTTCCAGCGCGACGCGCATTGCCGCCTGCAGGATCACTTCCCGACGTTCATCCCGATTCAAATAACTCATACATCCCCCTCTACCTACGTTGAAGGCAGTCTAACAAAAAGTTGGACATATGTTCAATTTTCCGTAGGATCGTTAAAGCTGGACATGTGTCCAGTTTAAGTTTTGTAGGGAGTTTTATGTTTCGTCAGTGGTTAACGTTAGTGATTATTGTGCTGGTCTACATCCCTGTTGCGATTGATGCAACGGTGCTGCACGTTGCCGCGCCCACGCTGAGTATGACGCTGGGTGCCAGTGGTAACGAGCTGCTGTGGATCATTGATATTTATTCCCTGGTGATGGCAGGGATGGTGCTGCCGATGGGGGCACTGGGCGATCGCATTGGCTTTAAACGCCTGCTGCTGTTGGGCGGAGGCCTGTTTGGTCTGGCCTCGCTGGCTGCAGCCTTTGCCCATACCGCCGGATGGCTTATCGCCACGCGCGCCGTGCTGGCAATTGGTGCGGCAATGATCGTCCCGGCGACGCTGGCCGGTATTCGTGCGACCTTTGCTGAACAGCGCCACCGTAATATGGCGCTTGGCGTCTGGGCGGCGGTCGGTTCCGGCGGGGCAGCATTTGGTCCGCTGGTTGGCGGTATGCTGCTGGAGCACTTCTATTGGGGTTCTGTATTCTTAATCAATGTGCCGATTGTGTTAGTGGTGATGGCATTGACCGCGCGTTACGTTCCGCGCCAAACCGGTCGTCGCGATCAGTCATTAAATTTCGGTCATGCGATTATGCTGATTGTCGCCATTCTGCTGCTGGTGTATAGCGCGAAAACGGCGCTGAAGGGACACATCGCGACGGGCGTGATTGTGCTGACGCTGTTGGTGGGCGCTTTACTGCTGGGGCAGTTCGTGCGCATCCAGCTTGCCGCATCGCGCCCGATGATCGATATGCGACTGTTTACCCATCGCATTATCTTAAGCGGCGTTGTCATGGCAATGACCGCGATGATAACCCTGGTAGGCTTTGAACTATTAATGGCCCAGGAACTGCAGTTTGTGCACGGATTAACACCGTATCAGGCGGGTCTCTTTATGCTGCCGGTGATGCTGGCCAGTGGATTCAGCGGGCCGATTGCCGGGATGCTGGTATCGCGCCTGGGACTACGTTGCGTGGCTACCGCGGGCATGGCGCTGAGTGCCGTCAGCTTCTATGGGCTGGCGATGACCGATTTTAGCACCCAGCAGATCCAGGCCTGGATATTAATGGCCCTGTTGGGCTTCAGCGCCGCCAGCGCGCTGTTAGCCTCCACGGCGGCCATTATGGCGGCGGCACCCGCAGAAAAAGCGGCCGCTGCCGGGGCTATCGAAACCATGGCCTACGAGTTGGGTGCGGGGCTGGGGATCGCGATTTTTGGTTTACTGCTAAGCCGCAGTTTTTCCGCGTCAATTCTGCCGCCTGCAGGACTTAACCCGCAGGAGCTTGAGCGCGCCTCATCATCGATGGGGGAAGCGGTACAGCTGGCGCACTCGCTTCCGCCCTCACTCAGTGAGGCGCTGTTGACGGCCGCCAGAGACGCCTTTACCTGGTCGCATAGCGTGGCATTGAGCAGCGCGGGCAGCATGCTGATCGTCCTGGCGGTAGGAATGTGGTTCAGTCTGGCAAAAGTGAAACAGCAATAACTAGTGGGCTAAATGGCAGGGGTAATCCATCTCTTCGACTTCTTTTCCACTCAGTCGAGCGTATTGCCCCGTCAGTCTCCAGAACGCAGGCTGTGTTTCGGTGTAGATCTCTGCCGCTAAAATCAGGCGGCGGCGGTCTACTTCGTTCAGTTCCAGCAATGTCCACGGAATAAAGTAGCGTTCGCTGTCGGTCAGCGTAAACCACAGCGGGCACCCGCAACCGGAACAGAAGAAACGTTCACCACGATTTGAAGAAGGAAAGTGCGAAGGTTCCGCAGATTCTGGCGACATCAGCGGATGACCGCTGGCTTCCAGATACATGGCGATGCCGCCAGACCACTTCTGGCACAGCGTGCAGTGGCAGGCATAGACATCAAGCATGTCGACGTTAACGGTAAAATGACTTTGTCCGCAAAGACAACGACCTGTGAACGTCTGCACGTCATACTCCTTATGACCGAGTCTACTTCAAGAGAAAAAGCCAGCCCGTAGAGGACTGGCTTTGTATTTCACTTACAACAAAATTAGAACTGGTAGTTCAGGCCAACAGCCACAACGTTGTCGGTGCTTACACCAGCAATACGT
>NZ_SZXN01000065.1:262164-269416 GCF_005281195.1 Citrobacter sp. wls613 | reverse complement strand
TGTTGTCATCCAGCAGGTTGATTTTGTAATCAACGAAGGTGGACATGTTTTTGTTGAAGTAGTAGGTCGCACCTAGGTCTACGTATTCAACCAGATCCTGGTCACCATAAGTGCCAATGTTTTTACCTTTGGATTTCAGGTAAGCGATGGACGGACGCAGACCGAAGTCGAACTGGTACTGGGCCACAGCTTCAAAGTTCTGCGTTTTGTTAGCGATATTATTAGCATCACCAAACACAGTCATGTTCAGGGTTTCGGAGTAAGTGGTTGCCAGGTAGATGTTGTTCGCATCGTATTTCAGACCAGCAGCCCATACTTCAGCGTTTTTACCGTCAGCGTTCAGGTTACCACCACGGTTTACCTGAGCATCAGTACGGTCAGATTTCGCATAGGTTGCACCTACACCGAAGCCTTCGTACTCATAGGTGGTAGACAGGCCAAAACCGTCGCCATTAGCTTCGTTAGGTTTACGTTTGTCTTCATTTTTACCCTGGTACTGCGCGGCAAAGTTCAGACCTTCTACCAGACCGAAGAAGTCAGTGTTACGGTAGGTTGCAACGCCGGTAGTACGGCTGGTCATGAACACGTCAGTCTGGGTCCAGGTATCACCACCGAACTCAGGCAGAACGTCGGTCCATGCGCCGATGTCGTAAGCTACGCCGTAGTTACGACCGTAGTCGAAAGAACCGTATTCAGCGAATTTCAGGCCAGCAAATGCCAGACGGGTTTTGTCGCTGTCAGAACCACCGGTGGATTCAGTACGGTTGCCTTTGAATTCATATTCCCACTGGCCAAAACCAACCAGCTGGTCGTTGATCTGGGTTTCGCCTTTGAAGCCCATACGTGCGTAAGTTTTGTCGCCATCGCTGCCGTTGTCGTCAGAGAAGTAATGCTGAGCGTGAACTTTACCGTACAGATCCAGTTTGTTGCCGTCTTTGTTATATACCTCAGCTGCGTTTACCGCACCTGCTGCCAACAGGGAAGTCACTGCCACTGCAACTAATTTAAGTTTCATTCTAAATAATCCTTATAATTTTCTTCTTGGTGTGATTCCTAAACCATTGCTAAACGAAGGGGTTCGTCAATGGCGAACTATTTTTAAATGACCTTGTGGTATGAGTTCAATAATAAGTTTCATAATATTGCAGAATATTTGAAGTTGTGTGATCTAGATCTACTTAATACAACTGATTATATTAGTCGTAATATGTGATTTATCGATATGGGTATATTTACACAAGGAACTATTATGCTGGCTATGGTTTAATTAGCGTTAATTGCGCATGTGTAATATATACATTTAGAGGGATATAGATAACCATGCAATACTTACATGGGTTAATTAATTACCATATATTTAACATTTAATTAAACAAAATAAAACATAAAACACAAGCAGAATGAACAATAAATATCCATTAATGTGACGATAATATAACCGGATTTCGTTTTTAGGCTCCACCCGGCGTCTTTTTTCAGGCGCGGCGTGTTGCCAGCCAACACAGCAAAGAGCCAGCACAGACCATCAATGTACCTTGCCAGAACGAAAATGACAGCGGGGCGCTCAGCAGCACGGCGGCAAGTGCTGAAGAGAGGACCGGTGTGAAATAAGAGCCAACGGCCATAACCGTGACGTTCCCGTGCAGGATACCGATATTCCACGCTGCATAGGCAAATCCTAAGGTTAATGCGGCGGTAAACAGTTTAATGGTCACCGGCGTGCTGAACACCATCTCAGGTTGTGGCGTAATAAAATAATAAATCCACAAACTGGTGGCCGTCAGTAAAACGAACACGGTGATGCCGTTAAAGCCTTTTGCATATTTATTGGTCACAGTGCAATAGGTCGCCCAGATAAATGCGCCAAGAAAAGCGAGAAAATAACTGAGCGGGCTACTGGCGACGTTGCTGATAATTTCACCTAAGTTAAGTCCATTATCTCCACCTAATACCCAGCAAACGCCGGTCAATGCCACGATTAATCCGGGGATAACCAGCCAGGTTGTTTTTTGACCATTAAATAATATCGCAAACAATATGGTCAGGCTGGGCCAGAGATAATTAACCATACCGACCTCAATCGCCTGGTGGCGGGTGGCGGCATAGCCCAGCGCTAACGCTAAACATATTTCATAGCTAACGAACAGTACGCTGCCGGCGATTAAATAGCGAACAGGAAACTGCCGGATATTTGGGAAGCCAACGGTGAATATTAGCAGCAGACCGCTTAAAGAAAAGATCATGGCAGCGCCGCCTGCAGGCCCCAGTCCCTCGCTAACGCCACGGATCAGCCCAACCATGGTGCTCCAGAGGATGATGGCGATAAGCCCAATCAACGTTGCTTTTTGTTTTGTCATTCGGTTTGTCTGTCCATAGTACTGGCAAAAAAATGGAGCTGAAATGTATAGCACTTTTAGGTCGTAGCACGCTAACGAATTAGCTTTTAGCTAACCCCTTGTGGGTATGAGGGTTAAACAAACTGCACTATTTAGTAGCGGAACCGTTTCGTTATTGATTTGACGCAAAAAATTTATGGATATAGCTGTTAGTTTCGTCGCGAAGTTGTACACATCACCTTTCAAGCTGCCGCTTTAGTGCAACGAGAAGGTGCCAGTGTACGCATCCCTGCAAAAAAGAGGAAAGCAATGGACGTCAGCCGCAGACAATTCTTTAAAATCTGCGCGGGCGGTATGGCGGGAACAACAGTAGCCGCACTGGGTTTTGCACCCAAGATGGCTCTGGCTCAGGCGCGAAATTACAAGCTGATACGCGCGAAAGAGATCCGAAACACCTGCACATACTGTTCCGTAGGTTGCGGGCTATTAATGTATAGCCTGGGTGATGGAGCAAAAAATGCCAAAGAATCGATTTACCATATCGAGGGGGATCCGGATCATCCGGTGAGCCGTGGGGCATTATGTCCGAAGGGCGCAGGATTGCTGGACTACGTACACAGTGAAAACCGTTTACGTTATCCTGAATATCGCGCACCGGGTTCCGATAAATGGCAGCGCATTAGCTGGGATGAAGCATTCACCCGCATTGCAAAATTAATGAAAGCTGACCGTGACGCCAACTTCATTGAGAAGAATGAGCAGGGCGTAACGGTAAACCGCTGGCTTTCAACCGGGATGCTGTGCGCATCTGCGGCAAGTAATGAAACTGGCATGCTGACGCAAAAATTTGTGCGCTCACTCGGCATGCTGGCGGTAGATAACCAGGCGCGCGTCTGACACGGACCAACGGTAGCAAGTCTTGCTCCAACATTTGGTCGCGGTGCGATGACCAACCACTGGGTTGATATCAAAAACGCTAACGTCGTGATGGTGATGGGCGGTAACGCCGCTGAAGCACATCCGGTGGGATTCCGCTGGGCGATGGAAGCCAAGAACAACAATGATGCCACGCTGATTGTTGTCGATCCCCGTTTTACACGTACAGCCTCCGTCGCAGATATTTACGCGCCGATTCGCTCCGGTACGGACATTACGTTCCTTTCCGGTGTGTTGCTGTACCTGATTGAAAACAACAAAATTAACGCTGAATACGTTAAGCACTATACCAACGCCAGCCTGCTGGTGCGGGATGATTTTGCTTTCGAAGATGGTCTGTTCAGCGGCTACGACGCAGAAAAACGTCAATACGATAAATCGTCGTGGAACTACCAGTTCGATGAAAACGGCTACGCCAAACGCGATGAAACGCTGTCCCATCCGCGCTGTGTCTGGAACTTGCTGAAACAGCACGTTTCCCGCTATACGCCGGACGTGGTGGAAAACATCTGCGGTACGCCAAAAGCCGACTTCCTGAAAGTGTGTGAAGTGCTGGCCTCTACCAGCGCGGCCGATCGTACCACCACCTTCCTGTACGCACTGGGCTGGACTCAGCATACCGTGGGCGCGCAGAACATCCGCACCATGGCGATGATCCAGTTGCTGCTGGGTAACATGGGGATGGCCGGTGGCGGCGTCAACGCTTTGCGCGGTCACTCCAACATTCAGGGGTTAACCGACTTAGGTCTGCTGTCTACCAGCCTGCCGGGCTATCTGACGCTGCCGTCTGAGAAACAGACCGATCTGCAAACGCATCTGACGGCGAATACGCCAAAAGCCACGCTGGCCGACCAGGTGAACTACTGGGGTAACTATCCTAAGTTCTTCGTTAGCCTGATGAAATCTTTCTACGGCGATGCGGCGCAGAAAGACAATGACTGGGGCTTTAACTGGCTGCCGAAGTGGGATCAGTCCTACGACGTCATTAAATACTTCAACATGATGGATAGCGGGAAAGTCACCGGCTACATCTGTCAGGGCTTTAACCCGGTTGCGTCCTTCCCGGACAAAAACAAAGTGGTGCAGTCGCTGAGCAAACTGAAGTATCTGGTGGTTATCGATCCGCTGGTGACAGAAACCTCAACGTTCTGGCAAAACCATGGCGAATCGAACGATGTCGATCCGTCGACTATCCAGACCGAAGTGTTCCGTCTGCCATCAACCTGCTTTGCGGAAGAAGACGGCTCAATTGCCAACTCCGGACGCTGGCTGCAGTGGCACTGGAAAGGTCAGGATGCACCGGGCGAAGCGCGCAATGACGGCGAAATTCTGGCCGGTATTTACCATCGTCTGCGCAATATGTATCGCACTGAAGGTGGTAAAGGCGTAGAGCCAGTACTAAAAATGAGCTGGAGCTACAAGCAGCCGGACGAACCGCATTCAGAAGAAGTGGCCAAAGAGAACAACGGCTATGCGCTCGAAGATCTCTATGATGCCAACGGCGTGCTGGTTGCGAAGAAAGGCCAGTTGCTGAACAGCTTTGCGCTGCTGCGTGATGACGGTACCACGGCATCCTCCTGCTGGATTTACACCGGTAGCTGGACCGAGCAGGGCAACCAGATGGCTAACCGCGATAACTCTGACCCGTCGGGGCTGGGGAATACGCTGGGTTGGGCATGGGCATGGCCACTGAACCGCCGCGTGCTGTATAACCGCGCATCGGTCGATCCGCAGGGTAAACCGTGGGATCCGAAGCGTATGCTGATCAAGTGGAACGGAACGAAGTGGACGGGTAACGATATCCCGGACTTCAACAACGCACCGCCAGGTAGCGCGACCAATCCGTTTATCATGCAACCGGAAGGTCTGGGTCGTCTGTTCGCCATCGACAAGCTGGCGGAAGGGCCGTTCCCGGAACACTACGAGCCGATGGAAACGCCGCTGGGTACAAACCCGCTGCACCCGAACGTCATCTCTAACCCGGCAGCACGTTTGTACGAAGCGGATGCGTTACGTATGGGGAACAAGAATGACTTCCCATATGTTGGTACGACCTATCGTCTGACCGAACATTTCCACACCTGGACCAAGCACGCGTTGTTGAATGCGATTGCCCAGCCAGAGCAGTTTGTGGAAATCAGCGAAACGCTGGCGGCGGCGAAAGGGATTGCCAACGGCGATCACGTGAAAGTCAGCAGCAAGCGCGGGTTCATTCGTGCGGTTGCGGTGGTGACGCGTCGTCTGCGCTCGCTGAACGTCAACGGTCAGCAGGTAGAGACGGTGGGGATCCCGATTCACTGGGGCTTTGAAGGAGTCGCGCGTAAAGGCTTTATCGCCAACACCCTGACACCAAATGTCGGTGATGCAAACTCGCAAACGCCGGAATACAAAGCGTTTTTAGTTAACATCGAGAAGGCGTAAGGGAGGCGATCATATGTCTATGGAAACGCAGGACATCATCAAAAGGTCCGCTACCAACTCCATCACGCCGCCTCCTCAGGCACGTGATTACAAAGCAGAAGTCGCGAAGCTGATTGACGTTTCCACTTGTATTGGGTGTAAAGCCTGTCAGGTGGCATGTTCAGAGTGGAACGATATCCGTGATGAAGTCGGCCATTGCGTCGGGGTGTACGACAACCCTGCCGATCTCAGCGCCAAATCCTGGACGGTGATGCGTTTTACCGAAACCGAACAGAATGGCAAGCTGGAATGGTTGATTCGTAAAGACGGCTGTATGCACTGTGAAGATCCGGGCTGCCTGAAGGCGTGCCCGTCTGCCGGAGCCATCATCCAGTACGCCAACGGGATTGTTGATTTCCAGTCAGAGCATTGCATTGGCTGCGGTTACTGTATTGCCGGGTGTCCATTTAATATTCCGCGCCTCAATAAAGAGGATAACCGCGTGTATAAATGTACGCTGTGTGTGGATCGCGTGAGCGTCGGGCAGGAACCTGCCTGCGTGAAAACGTGTCCGACCGGGGCGATACATTTCGGCACCAAGCAAGAGATGCTGGAAATGGCCGAGCAGCGCGTGGAGAAACTGAAATCGCGCGGCTACGAACATGCCGGTGTCTACAACCCGCAGGGTGTGGGTGGAACGCACGTTATGTACGTCCTGCATCACGCCAACCAGCCGGAGTTGTACCACGGTTTGCCAAAAGATCCGCAGATAGATACTTCTATCAATCTGTGGAAAGGGGCACTGAAACCGCTGGCCGCCGCCGGATTTATCGCCACCTTCGCCGGGCTGATTTATCACTACATCGGTATTGGCCCGAACAAGGAAGTGGACGACGACGAGGAGGATCATCATGAGTAAGTCGAAAATGATTGTGCGCACGAAGTTTATCGACCGCGCCTGTCACTGGACAGTGGTGATCTGCTTCTTTCTGGTGTCGCTGTCGGGGATTTCGTTTTTCTTCCCGACGCTGCAGTGGCTGACGCAGACCTTCGGTACACCGCAAATGGGCCGCATTTTGCACCCATTCTTCGGTCTGCTGATTTTCGTCGCGCTGATGTTCATGTTTGTGCGCTTTGTGCACCACAACATCCCGGATAAGAAAGATATTCCGTGGCTGAAAAACATTGTGGAAGTGCTGAAGGGCAATGAACACAAAGTGGCGGACGTCGGTAAGTACAACGCCGGACAAAAAATGATGTTCTGGTCGATCATGAGCATGATTTTTGTGCTGTTGATCACCGGGGTGATTATCTGGCGTCCGTACTTTGCGCAGTTCTTCCCAATGCAGGTTGTGCGTTACAGCCTGCTGATCCACGCTGCGGCGGGTATTATTTTGATGCACGCCATCCTCATCCATATGTACATGGCATTTTGGGTGAAAGGATCGATTAAAGGCATGGTCGAAGGGAAGGTCAGCCGCCGCTGGGCGAAGAAGCATCACCCACGCTGGTATCGCGAAGTCGAAAAAGCCGAAGCCAAAAAAGAGAACGAGCAAGGGCTGCAATAACCCATTGACGTT
>NZ_SZXN01000065.1:258441-262122 GCF_005281195.1 Citrobacter sp. wls613 | reverse complement strand
CGCTACCGATGTAGCGCCATTTTTTTGTCCATTAAGACCTGCCGGATAGCGCAGGTTTATCCAGCCTACAATACCGTTACTGTGCTACCAGTTTGCGCAGACGTGAGATATCCACGCTTTTTTGCGCTTCAGCCAGACTCCAGGCATTCTGCAGATTCAACCACATTTCGGGCGAACTGCCGATCACCACTGAAAGTTTGATCGCCATTTCCGGGGTTAATGCTGCCTTGCCCGTTAACAGTCGGCTCGCGGTTGAGGGGGCAATCTCCATTGCTCTGGCAAATTCGCGCAGGCTGACGTTTAACTCATCCAGCGCTTCCTGAATAATATCCCCCGGACGGGGATGATTAGCCATTTTCATCAATGATAGTCCTCGTAATCCAGTATATATGCATCGCCATTAACGAATTCAAACGTAATACGCCAGTTGCCTGAAACAGAAATCGACCAAACGCCGTCGCGATCGCCCGTTAACGCATGCAGTTTATAACCAGGCATATTGATATCTGTTACATGGCTCGCTGCATCAATAACGGCAAGTCGGTGCCGCAATCGCCGGACATGCTTCGCCGTCACGCCTGATGTTCGCCCCTGAAGAAACAAGTCGCGCAATCCTTTGTGTCTGAAGTTCATGATCATCCATACCTTCCTTGTTCCCTCAAAAGGAACACTATCATTAATGTTCCGCTGAACGCAACACTAATAGCCGAATTTTGCCAAAGTGTGCAGCGAGTGCGGTAAAAGGAAAAGCGGGCAGGGGGATAAATGGAAAGCGGCGCGCAAGATTCGCCAGACGGCGACATAATGCCGCCATCCGGCAACCGTTTTACTCCAGTAGTGAATTCAGATGCTCAATCTCCTTGCGCCATTGTGCCTGCAACTGCGGTTTTTGGTGTTTGGTTTTGCGTGCCAGGTCATCAGACAGCCGCTGCTCCAGTTCGAGAAGTTTCTCCAGTATTTCGTCGCCATGATGATGCGGATCAGGAACAACCTTTGCCACCGTTTTGCTCGCCGCTAGCTCACTGGCGGTTTCCTGAATGCGGGCGTTAATCGCTTCCAGGTCGTGCCATTCGCTAAGTTCACCCTCATCAATAAACCAGAAGCGGTTGCAGCTTTGGCGGATAAGCTGACGGTCGTGACTGACCAGCAGCACGCCGCCGCTGAAGTGTTGCAGCGTGTGCGCCAGCGCTTCTTTGCCTTCCATATCCAGATGGTTGGTCGGCTCGTCGAGCATCAACAGGCTATAGCGGGCAAGCGTCAGCCCGATAAACAGCAGGCGCGAACGTTCGCCGCCGCTTAAGGTGCTGACCCGTTGAGCGTGGCGGATCCACGGGAACCCCGCGCTAATCAGTGCCATTTTGCGCACATCCGGCTGCGGGGCAAACGGCTCGAGAGCCTCGAACAACGAATCGTTATCCGCAAGCTGGTTGAGCGACTGGTCGTAATACCCCAGCGTCACCCGCGGGTGCAGCACCAGCGATGTCGAGGTCATTTGCGTCTGATATTGCTGCCAGATAAGCTTTAATAGCGACGATTTTCCACAGCCGTTACGCCCGACAATCGCCACGCGATCGCCGCTTTTGATGCGAATACCGGCAATGGAAAACAGCGTTGCCGCATCCGCTGCCGGAGAGACGGGGAGGTCTGTCATTTCCAGCAAGCGGTCGGCACGCAGGGCATCGCCATTCAATGTTAGTGACCACTGACTTCCGGCGGTGACATCCGTCTGGTCATCCTTCAGGCGCTGCACTTGTTTTTCCATCTGTTTGGCTTGGCGAGACAAATCTTCGTTGTCGTAGACCCGTCCCCAGGTGGCCAGACGTTTGGCGCTGGTAGTAACGCGATCGATTTCCTTTTGTTCTGCCTTATGGCGCAAGGCATCGCTGGCATCTCTGTCCACCAACGCCTGGCGCGCCGCACTACAGGGGAGATCGAACGCATGCAGGGAATGATCCCGGAGGATCCACGTTCCGTGCGTCACTGCATCCAGCAATTGTGGATCGTGAGACACCACCACAAAACTGCCGGACCAGCGCTGTAAAAACTGCTCCAGCCACAGCAATGTGGGCAAATCCAGATGGTTACCCGGTTCATCCAGCAACAGCAGGTCGGGATTGCGCATCAGCGCGCGGGCCAGCAGCAGGCGCGTGTGCTGGCCGCCGCTCAGCGTTTGTGCGGTGAGGTGCAAATTCTCCGGCGTAAAGCCCATTTCTGCGAGTAGTGACTCAACCCGCCATTGCTGACCCGCGCGTTCATGCTCGGGAAGTTGTGCCAGTACGGCTTCCTGGAGTGTTAGCGGCAGGATCTCATCCGGCAAATGCTGTTCTACGCGCGCAAGATGACAGTGATGTGCCTGGGCAATGGATCCGCTGGTGGGAGAAATCGTGCCATCCAGCAGTTTTAACAGCGTGCTTTTGCCGCAGCCGTTGTAGCCGATAAGCCCAATGCGGTCGCCTTTTTTCAGGGTAAAAGTGAGATCGTCGAATAGCGTGCCAAATGCCGTATCAACGTGTAAGGATTGTGCGGTTAGTAATGTGCTCATTGTTGCTTACTCAAGAGTTACAGACGTAAAAACGCCTCGTCAAACATCGCTGACGATAACCCGGTAAGCCCGAGAGAAGGGGATTTAGAAGTTAGCTTCGCTCAAGCAGAAGTTATCGCAGCACGATACCGATAACGCTTGAGCACTGGCGATCGCCAAAAGCATGTGAAACGATCAAACGTTCACAGTACAGCATAAGTATCCTCCTTAGTTTTTCCCGAATGTTAATCGATGGTGAAAGTGTAATCGCAAGTCGCTGAATTGTGCAAGTGTTGAACACCCGGCGGCAGGGCGCCGCCGGGTAAACCGTCAGATAGAGGTACGACGGTAGTCGCGATATTCTGCTTGCCAGAAATTCTCGTCAATCGCCTGCTGCAGGGCTTCAGCCGATGTTTTCACTGCCATGCCTTGCTGCTGGGCCATTTTACCTACGGCAAAGGCTATGGCGCGGGAAACGGTCTGAATATCCTTCAGTTCCGGTAATACCAGCCCTTCGCCGTTCAACACCAGCGGTGAATATTGTGCCAGCGTTTCGCTGGCCGACATCAGCATTTCATCAGTGATGCGCTTGGCGCCAGAGGCGATCACGCCAAGACCGATACCCGGGAAGATATAGGCGTTGTTACACTGGGCAATCGGGTAGATTTTATCTTTCCAGGCGACCGGGGCAAACGGGCTACCGGTAGCCACCAGCGCATTGCCTTCGGTCCAGGCAATAATATCCTGCGGTGTGGCTTCCACGCGCGATGTCGGGTTAGACAGCGGCATGACGATTGGGCGCGGACAGTGCTTGTGCATCTCGCGAATAATTTCTTCGGTAAACAGGCCCGTCTGACCGGAGACACCAATCAGAATGTCCGGCTTCACGTTGCGAACCACGTCGAGCAGAGACAGCACATCTTCTTTCGTATCCCAGTGCTGCAGGTTTTCGCGTTTTTGCACCAGTTTGGTCTGGAACGAGAGCAGGTTCGGCATTTTGTCGGTTAACAGACCAAAGCGGTCAACCATAAACACGCGCTGACGCGCGGCCTCTTCGCTTAATCCTTCACGCTGGATCTGCGCGATGATCTGCTCGGCAATCCCGCAACCGGCGGACCCCGCACCAAGGAAGACAATATTTTGTTCGCTCAACTGGCTGC